>CAZDZP010000153.1:0-6338 GCA_964509855.1 uncultured Anaerolineaceae bacterium
GGAGTACACCGACGACCTGACGTTGTTGCGTGCGCTGGAAGGGCGCCAGTCCGTTAGCACGCCGTGACGCGCGAATTCCGCACCTACCGGGCTGAGGGCGTGGTGCTGCGCCGCCGGAACATTGGCGAAGCGGACAGCATTTTCACGGTGTTCACCGAGCAAGAGGGAAAGTTCGATGCGGTCGCGCGCGGGATTCGCAAGGCGAAGAGCCGAATGCGCGGCCATATCGAGCCGCTGACCATCACCCGCTTCCTGCTGGCCCAGGGGCGTTCGCTGGACGTGTTCACGCAGGCGGAGACGGTGAAGGCGCTGCCGCAGATTCGTGGCGACCTGGATCGCTGGATGACGGCGACCTACTGCGCAGAGATTGTTGACCGCTACACCGGCGAGCGCGCCGAGAACCGCAACCTCTACTGGCTGTTTCGGACGCTGCTTGAAGGGCTGGAAGCTGGTGCGCCGATACCGGCTGCGCGGTGCTATTTCGAGTTTCATCTCCTTCGCGACGCCGGTTTCGATGTGCAGGTACGGCAGTGTGCGGTGTGCGGCCAGCCGCTCGAACCGGAACCAACGCTGTTGTCGCCAGCGGCTGGAGGGCTCGTTTGCCGTGGTTGTCGGCCCGACGCGGGCGCTGGCAAGCTTTGCTCCTTGAGGGCGATGAAGGTGCTTCGGCATTGCGCACAAGTGGGGTTCGCTGACTTCTGCGCGCTCGCGCTAGATGACGAGCTGGCGAAAGAACTCGAATCGCTCATGGGCGACGCCGTGCGCTACCACATGGAACGCGAGGCAATGACCACCCGTGTTGCACACGAAATCTCGCGCCTGGCACCCCCGGCGACGCCGGGCGCTCCAGCGGTGTAGCATGGTGGGAACGCTCTGACCTTTCGGAGGGAGGAAGGCCTAGTGCCCCTATACGAATACTTTTGCGAACCATGTAACGGCATCTTTGAAGAGCTGCGGCCAATCAGGGAGGCGTCACTCGCTGTCCCGTGCCCGGAGTGCTACAAAGACGCGCCCCGAATCATGCCGACGTCGTTTTCCGCGTTCGTCTTCCGGGACGGCTATCCGCGCCGCATTCCCGACGATGGCAAGTACTACCACCTGGGCAAGAAGGTGAACCAGCTCGTGAAGAGTGGTCGCCCCAACGAGCACCCGGAAGTGAACAAGCCCAAGCCACCGAAGCGATTGCTGAAGGGTGAGAAGAGCGTCATTAACGACATGGCCGAGGCTGCCGCGAAGCGCGAGCTGAAGGACATGAACGGAAATGCCGTGAAGCCCCAAGAAGTAGCGGACAACTACAAGGCAGGCAAGGTCATGAAGAAGGGCACGCCCCGCCGCTAGCTGTCGCGATTGAGAACGTACTCGCCGAGTTCCAGCAGGCACTGCCTGGCCGGGGACTCGGCGAGTGGCGTAATCGCTTCGTTCGCACGACGCACGTAGTCCCTGGCGATGTCCATCGAGGCATCCAGCACTTCCGTGTCCAGCACCATTGCGAGCGCTGCCTGCAGGTGCTTCTCACGGTCGCGCTTTGCCTGGAAGAACTTCTTGATGGGGTTGTCTTTCGGGTACCGCTCCAGGAGGAGCAACCCGGGGAGGGTGACCGTACCTTCTCGGAGGTCGCTGCCGACGGGCTTTCCCATCGCCTCTTCGTTGCCGTTGAAGTCGAGGATGTCGTCCACAATCTGGAAGGCCATGCCGAGGCTGTAGCCGTAGACGCGCATGGCCGCGACCGTTTCTTCATCGCAACGGCCGAGCATCGCGCCGCCTTCAGTGGCGTTGGCGAAGAGCGCCGCCGTTTTCCCACCAATTCTCGAAAGGTACTGGTGGATGTCGCGGCCCACATCGAAAGACGCGGCATCCTGGTCCAGTTCGCCACTGGTCATCTTCATGAGCGCGAGCGCGAAGAGCCTTGTGACTTCAAGGCTGCCCGTCCGCGTCACCATTTCCGCAGCGTTGGCGAACATGTAGTCGCCCAGTAGCACGGTGATGGCGTTGTCGAACAACGCATTGGATGTTGGGCGGCCGCGGCGACTCATCGCGCCATCAACCACATCGTCGTGGACCAGGCTGGCGGTGTGAAGCAGTTCGATCGCGGCGCCCAGCGGCACCAGCTTGTTGAGGTTGTAGTCGCCACAATGGCCGGCCAACAGCACGAGCGCGGGGCGCATCCGCTTGCCCCGGGCCTGGAGAGCGTGGTCGAGCATTCGCTTGAGCGCCGAAAGATCCGTGTTTTTTGTGGACTCGAGCAAGTCCTCCACGAGGATGAGGTCTTCGGCCACGGGACCGTACAGGCTCTTCAATTGCGTCTGGGTCATGCTGGCACCGCCTCGCTTGGGACCGGGATACCAAAGAGATGTGCCGCGTTGCGGGTTGTTGCGGCACGGACGGACTCTACCGAAACACCCCGGGCTGTGGCGATGGCTTCAGCTGCCGCACCCACGTAGGCCGGTTCGTTTCGTTGGCCCCGGATTCGCTGCGGGGGGAGGAATGGGCTGTCAGTTTCCACGAGCAGCACGTCCAGCGGGAGTTCCCGGGCGATTCTGCGCGCTTCCTCGTTCTTGGGATAGGTGACTGCACACGCCAGAGATACGTAAAAGCCTAGCTCAACGAACACGCGAGCCTGTTCGAGTGTGCCACCAAAGCAGTGCATGACACCGGCGGGCTTACCAGCGGCAGTCAGATTCGACCGTGCGGCAAAGTCACGAAGCGGCGACACGATGGCATCTTCCGCGCCACGGGTGTGTACGACCACCGGGAGATCTGCTTCCACGGCCATCGACAACTGCGCTTCGAGCACTGGCATCTGTTCCTCTGGCGTGGAGTGGTCGCGGAAGAAGTCGAGGCCGAGTTCACCGACGGCAACACACCCTTCTCGCGACACGAGGGTTTGGAGCTCATCGAGCGTGGACTGCGTTGTCCGGGACGCTTCATGGGGATGAATCCCCGCAGTTGGGAGAACGATGCCGGGGAAGCGTTCGGCGAGTTCGAAGGCGGTGACGGTCGTGCGGAGGTCGTCGCCGCAGACGGCGATGCGGGCGACTCCCGCTTCGATCGCACGCTCCACGACTTCGATGCGATCAGCGTCGAAGGCTTTCATCTGGATGTGGCTGTGCGAATCGAAGAGCGGGATCACGCGGTTACGCCGGCGGCGGGGATGTCGAGCTTGGTGTAGAGGGAAGCGCTTTCGGCGAGCTGGGTGCCCGGTGCGATGGGAGCGAAGGCCCACCCGGCTTCCTGGACGGTTCCAGTCTGTCCCAGCGCTTCGTGCAGCTGCTGGGTGGAGAAGGGGACGATTGGGTGCAGCAGCACTTTCAGCCCGTTGACGACCGAAATGGCCGTAGAGAGGGTCTCCGCGGCGTGGGGCAGGTCGGTCTTCACGGCCTTCCAAGGAGCGCGTTCATCAAGGTATCGGTTGGCGAGCTGGGCGAGCTTCAGGCTCTCCTGGAGTGCGTTGCGGAACTGGCACGTGGCATAGCGTTCCGCGACCGATTCGAACGCGGCCTGGGCTTCAGCCAGCAGTGCCTGGCTTTCGGGGGCGAGTTCGCCCGTTTCAGGCACTTTACCTTCGAAGTTGCGGTTGATCATCGCGACGACGCGGTTGGCAAGGTTCCCCCACGTGGCGATGAGCACGTCGTTGTTCGTGCGCAACATTTCCTCGTGGCGAAACTCCGAGTCGCTCGTCTCCGGCATGATCATCGTGAGGTAGAAGCGGATGACATCGGGGTCATACACGTCGAGGAGGTCGAGCATCCATGTGCCCGTGCCCTTGGACTTGCTCTGCTTCTGCCCTGCGGAGAAGTTGACGTACTGGTTGGCGGGCACGTCGTAGGGGAGGTTCAAATCCTCGTGCCCCATGAGTTCGGCGGGCCAGACGATGGTGTGAAAGGGGATGTTGTCCTTGCCGATGAAGTAATAGCTTCGGCATTCGGGGTCCTGCCAGAAGCGCTTCCACGCGTCCGGGTCGCCGGAAGCCTGCGCCCATTCTTTCGTCGCGGAGAGGTAGCCGATCACCGCGTCGAACCAGACATAAATGCGCTTCGTATCGTATCCGTCGACGGGAACAGGGACGCCCCATGCGATGTCGCGTGTGATGGCGCGGTCCTTTAGCCCTTCGTTAAGCGAACCGAGCGTGAAGTTGAGGACGTTGCGCCGCCAGTGGGTTTGTTTGCCAACCCATTCTTTGAGTGCGGGTTCCAGCGCGGTGAGTCGGAGGAAGAAATGCTCCGATTCGCGCACCTCTGGTGTTGCGCCGGTGAAGCGGCTGCGCGGCGCGATGAGCTCGATAGCGTCGAGCTGGCTGCCACAACTGTCGCACTGGTCGCCGCGAGCTTCCAGGTAGCCGCAATGGGGGCAGGTGCCTTCGACATAGCGGTCAGGAAGGAATCGTTGCGCTTCAGGGTCGTAGAGCTGGTCCTGTTTCGCCGTGTACAGCAGGTCCTTTTCCAGCAGGCGCAGGAACATTTGCTGCGTCACTTCATAGTGGTTTTCGGTCAGCGTGGTGGTGAACAGGTCGAAGGAGATGCCGAAGCGTTCCCACACTTCGAGGATCCGCGGGTGATATCGGTCAACGACATCGCGAGGGCTAATGCCCTCATTGTCGGCAGTCACCGTGATGGGAGTGCCGTGGCAGTCGGAGCCGGAGACCATGAGCACTTCTTTGCCGGCGAGCCGGTTGTATCGAGCGAAGATGTCGGCGGGCAGATATGCGCCGGCCGCCTGGCCAACGTGGAGGAGATAGTTCGCGTAAGGCCAGGCCACGCAGACGAGGATTCGATCAGGCATACGCGTACTTTACTTGAACCCGGCCAAAGGCGGCACCACGCGCGCCAACATCTGACGTGGTCGCCTGTCAGACGCCAAGCTCATCCCAGAGGGCGTGCGCCTCGGCCCGGCGAATGCCGGTGTGCCGGGCAACTTCGGCGGCGGCGGCGCTATGCCGTGCCCCGGCGCGCTTCATCATCGCGAGAAGGTCACGCGCTCGGGCGACGGCCTCATCGCTATCGTCGGGCGGCGGCACGCGAACGACGACGGTGAACTCGCCCCGCCCTTCGGCGAAACGCGTGGCGAGTTCGGCAGCGCGCCCGGGGACTACCTCTTCGAAGGCCTTGGTAAGTTCGCGGCAAACGACAACCTCTGGATTGCGGAGTGTCGTGGCGATGGCGTCGAGTGTTGCGCCGACCCGGCCCGGCGATTCGTAGACAACGAGAATGCCACCGCCCGCTGCCGCGGCAGACAGCGCTGCGGCCCGTTCGCCCGCCTTACGGGGGAGGAAGCCGAGGAAGGTCGCGCGGTCGATGTCGAAGCCGCAGACGGAAAGGGCGGCAGCGAGCGCCGACGGCCCGGGAATGGGCCGAACGGGAACACCGGCTGTATGAGCCGCGGCCACGAGGCGGGCGCCGGGATCGGCGATGCCGGGTGTGCCGGCATCGCTGATGAGCGCGACCACTCCCGAGCTTGCGGCCTGGAGAGCCGCGCCGGTGCGGGCTTCGACGTTGTGCTCGGTCAGGTTGAGGGATTTGCCGCTGAGGTTAGCCGCTTGTCCGAGGAGGGTACGGATCGAGCGGGTATCTTCAGCGAGCACAAGGTCGGCGGATTGGATGATGTCACGCGCACGGGGGCTGAGGTCCTGGCGGTTCCCGATGGGAGTCGCGACCACGTAGAGACCGGGGGCGTGCCGAGACTCGCCAGGATCAGTGTGAGGTTCGTTGCACATAAACTCGGGCTCCGGTGGAGATGAATTGACCCTCGCCGGAGTCGGCTCCTAAACTCGCTAGTTAATGGAAGCGTTCAATGCAGGACGCTATTGTTCACCATCGCACCCCAACCTTGCTTCACGCCGACCATTCCAGACTCGCCGTTTCTCCTGATCGGAGCGCGGCCATTTTGCGTTGTACCCCAGGAGGACAGCAATGACCGCACCCCAGTTTAAGCAACTCCGTCGCGCTTACGGTTTCGATGAGGTGGCGATTGTTCCGGGCGAGACCACTATCAACCCGGAGCTCTGCACGCTCGAAACAAAGATCGCGGACTACACCTTCCCCATCCCCTTTATGGCTTCCGCCATGGATGCGGTGGTGGACCCAACCTTCGCCATCGAAATGCACAAGTGTGGTGGCCTCGCCGTCCTCAACCTCGAAGGCATCTGGACGCGCTACGACGATCCCAACTCCATCCTCCAGGAAGTGGCGTCGGCCAGCCGCGACGAATCCACGGTGATTCTGCAGCAGGCATACATGCAGCCGATGCGCGAGGACCTGGTGGCGAGGCGGATCAGGGAGATCAAGGACGGGGGAGCGATCGCCGCGGTCGCGGTCACTCCCATGAGCACGAAGCGCTTCGCA
>CAZDZP010000154.1:0-6338 GCA_964509855.1 uncultured Anaerolineaceae bacterium
GCTACCTCCTCGCGGAGCCGTCCGAGGGGGTAGCCGGCGATCCCCCCAGCGAACCGACATCAACCTCCATCTCCGTTTCGCATTCCGGGCACTGCACCCGGAGACTCGCCGTGTTGTACTCGTTGATCTGCCGGTAGAAGCGCTGCAGGAAAAGCAAGTCTCCCGTGAACAGGTTTTCGATCTCATGCGGGGTCACGCGGTCGATTGAACCGAGCCGGGTGACGACGCGCGAAAGCAGAATGATCACCAGGTAGGCCTGGTTCTGTCGTACCCGAGGGTCGCGCAACGGAGCTATCTCATCCATCGCGGTCGCAAGGCGCATCGTGCCACGGCGGTGCAGGTTCCCCTGTCCGTCCACGTATCCCTGCGGCAGGGTGAACTCGAACTCCGTCTTCAGGTCGGCCATCGGGTTGTGGCCTATTGGACGCGTTCGGTGAACTCGTGAGTGATGACCAGCTCCTCAACTCCTACTTCGTTGGAAGTCGTGTTGACCGAAGGTCCACTCACCTTTGAAGGCCATCCACGCTCGAAGTTCCAGCGGGCAACTTCATTGCCCTCCTGGTCGAACATCATGATCGATCCGTTACGGCGCGCCGATTCCACCTGTCCATCCGTCACCATCTTGCGCCAATCCCAGATATCCAGGCTGGAAGTGATTCCGCGTTTCAGCGTGATGTCACCCCACTTCAGGCGGCCAGGGATCTTCTTCACAATCTCCTGGCCGCCTTCGCCCATGATCTTGTGCTCAATTACCTCGTGTTCAGAACCAAGGCCCGACGCTTCCGTGAAGTAGCCGCTGATGATTCCCGAAACCTCGATCGCGAAATTAAAACTGACGAGTGGGTCGCTGTCTGCCATTGCGAATCTCCTTCGTTACGTGCTAGTCGCCAGGGGTGTACTGGCTGATGCGGAAGATGACGAATTCAGCCGGCTTCACCGGGGAAATGCCGATGTCCACGATGAGTTGGCCAGCGTCCCTGGTCTCGACGGGATTGTTCTCCTCGTCGCACTTCACGAAGAACGCCTCTTCCGGCGTCGCTCCGAACAATGCGCCCGACATCCAAACCTGCTTCAGGAAGGCACTAATGTCGCGCTTCACCCGCTGCCACAATGCGTAGTCGTTCGGCTCGAACACCACCCACTGCGTGCCGCCTTCGATGGATTTCTCCACGTAGTTAAAGAGCCGTCGCACGTTGAGGTAGCGCCATGAAGGATCGCTGGAAAGTGTGCGTGCACCCCATACGCGGACGCCTCGCCCTGGGAATGCCCGGATGCAGTTCACGCCCACGGGATTCAGCATTCCCTGCTCGGCTGACGTCGCGTTCAGGGCAACGCCCAGCACCCCGCGGGCGATCTCGTTCGCCGGGGCCTTGTGCACACCGCGCTCATTGTCGCTGCGCGCCCAGATGCCAGCCATGTGCCCCGAAGGCGGCATGTACATGGTGGTGCTTGTTGCGCTGGGGTTCTGGTTGGCTACCTGTAGCCACGGGTAGTACATCGCGGCGTACTTCGAATCGTAGCCCGCCTGGTTCACGCGCCAGTCGAGAACTTGCTGCACGTTCAGGTTGGGAAGCGGGTCGATTATCGCGACCCTGTCGCCCATCCGTTCGCAGTGGCTGATCATTGCGAGCTGAATCGCCTTGACCCCATCCGCGTCGAGCGAACCCTGTTCGAATGCCGCCATCACGTCTGGTGCGCAGACCATCGTTATCTCGGTGATAGCTTCAAGGCCGCCGAGTCCAGTCCGTTCCGCCACGTCACCCGCATAGCTTTCGGGCGAAACCTTGGAGACACTCCTGGTCGTCTCGGGCGTAACCGCAAGTGGATAGGCACCGGGCAGCGGTATTCGCTCCGTGCCGCTAGCCGGCGAGCGAACTTCTTCCAGCTGCACGAGCTGCGACTGGCGATTCACGGCTTCCATGGCGCTGCGCTGGCCGCGGCCCATGTTCAGGCCCTCGAACTTCTCTTCCGTCTCACCGCGCTTCACCGTAATGGTGAACGAGTCGTCTTCCCCGGCGGTTACTTCGATGTTCGTTGCTTCGCTTGAATCGCCCTTTGCGATAGCGCGCAGGCTGGGTCCGCCAGTGCGGCCAGGCAACGTTGCGCTCGGTGCTGAGGGGCCCGAATCCTTGCCCTCGCTACCGGCGCCGCTCGCGTTCACCACATAGCAAATGCCGCCGCCGTTGTTGAAGTATGCGTACACCGCGTGGGCCAGGTAGGCCCCCGGCACGAACCCGCCGAATGTGTCGGTGAATTGCGACCAGTTCGCAATCATCACCGGCGTTCCCACCGGCCCTTGTTCGGCCACTCCCACGAAGGCCGCGACCGCCGTCCCGACCCCTTGAATGGGCTTCGATCCCCGGTCTACCTCTTCGACATAAACACCTGGAGTCAAATACGTTGTTGCCATGGCGCCCTTCCTGATCGCGCTCCCGAAAATGCCGAGGCCGAGATCGCGCGCATACTAGCAGATTCACATGACGCATCGCTCACCCGTTTCGGGTAGGGGAATCCCTATTTCTTGGGCCTTCTCCGGGCACTCCCGCCTGGTTTCGTATTCGACGTACCGCTATCACCGGGGAGAGCGATGTCATAGCCGGCGGACGGCACTTGTAATTTCTTGGTAAACGCGTCCGATTGTGGCGGCTCGACACGTATGTCGTACGACCCTTCCGCGAGCGGCGAGAACGAGAACTTTCCATCATCGTTGGACGTCGCGGCCACGCCCGTCCCTTCGACAGCCAGTCGCACGCCCGCAACCCCTGCCGCCTCGTTGTCTTCGCGGTGCACAATGCCGCCCACATGGTGCATCTCCCGCGACAGCAGATCCGACTCATCCACAGTTTCGTTCGCGGCGAGCCGGCCGACGCGCAGTGTTCGCGTTCGCACCATGGGGCCGCTGTACGGCGCGAACACATCGAGCGGTGCCGTAACGACCCACGTCAGGTTCGCCCGCATCTCGTTGTCCATCACGCCCCAGAAGTCCGTGGACTTCTGAAGGTGGTCGGGAGGCATCGCCCGGAGTGGAATCGAAATCTCCATCCCCTCCAGCGCGCCCCGGTAGTGTTCTTCCGGTAGCGCCGGGTTGCGGTACAGGCTCGCGAGCACGCGTCCGAGAATGCGATGTTCGTCTTCGGGTTCACGAGTCCAGGCTGTGACCGTGTAGCTCAGGTCCACGCGCCTCGGCTGCCGTTCGCGCGTCACCACACCGGCAGCAGTCCGCGATACGCGCCACGCGTCGTCTCGGAAGTCGGTCCGCTCCCGGATGTCGAATAGGAACAGGTTGAGCGTTGGCCCGGCAAGCCGGCCAGACCACTCCCTTGTGGGTCGGTCGAAGGAGATCTCGACTTCTGCGGGGTCAAGCGGCACATCATCCAGCAGCAGCGAGCGGAGGGACTCGTCCACATCGTCAAACATCGGCGGCCTCGCTAGGCTTCTTCAACCTGCTCGTCGTGGCTACCGCTAACGACTGCGTCAGCAACATGGTCGGCTTCCATCTCGGCGGGGTCGTCCGCTGCCCCCACGGTCATCCGGCCGCCGATTCCAGCGCCGCCACCTTCAGCTTGCTGAGCGACGTGCGCGAGCTCATGCGCCATCAGGTGTTGGTCGCCCGCATTCTGGTCCGAACGCAGGAATACATCCGTCCCCGTCGTAAACGCCTTGGCGGTCATGCTTCGCGCCAACGCATCCGACTGCGAATCTTGGTGCACGCGAACGTTCTCCATCGAAACGCCGAGCACTGGCTCCACCGCGCTCCGGATTGGGTCGCTAACAGCGCCACCGCCCCTGCGAGCCGCCGAGATTGCCTCTTCCGCCGCCTCTGGAAGCGCGCCGCCTTCTAGGCCGACAGCCCCCGGCGTGAGCGCCGAGTCCTGCTTCATTTGAAGTTCTTCCTCTTCCTCGAGGGCCTCGCGTCCGATCTCATGTTGGTCGTGAGAGGCCTGGAGCTCTTCTTCCTCTTCCGGCATGGATTCGCGTTGGGCGACGGCGCTTTGGTCCAGCAACCGTGCCACCGCGCCATTCCCTACAAGCCGCTGGAGCCGCAGCAATCCATGTGTCGGCGTGGCGGTGTCCTGCCGGTGCGCCCGTGAAGGCGACTCCGAGGAGTGTTCCCTGGCATGAGCGAATGAGCGCGAAACCAACATCACTTCACCTCACGCGACATCATACGCCCCCAGTTCAAGCCCTTGTGGGGAACCGTTTGTTGGAGGTGCTACTCAGCGCCGCTCACGAGTGAGGCGTAGCTCCCGAATTCGGCAGCCGTAACCATCCGCCCGAGCTTCTGGTACTCGCGGCGTATTGCCCGAACGAGGTGGCCCATGCCGATCCTCTCGTTCTCAGCCGCCGCGAAAAATGCCGCTGCGATAACGCTGTTCTTGATGTTGCCGCCCGAGATCTTGAACTGCCGCCCCAGAAAGGCCCAGTCAATGTCATCGGCCAACGGCGCCTCCGCGGGGAACGCCTTCTGCCAGATCAGTTTCCGATGTGCTTCGTTGGGCATTGGGAAATCCACCGCGAAATGCAGCCGGCGCAGGAACGCCTCATCGAGGTTCATCTTCAGGTTCGTGGCCAGGATCACCACTCCCGAGTACGCCTCCATACGCTGCAATAGGTAGGCCGTTTCGATGTTCGCGTAGCGGTCGTGCGCATCCTTCACTTCGCTGCGTTTCCCGAAAAGCGCATCAGCTTCATCGAAGAAGAGAATAGCGTTCGAACGCTCCGCCTCGCGGAAAATCGCATCCAGGTTCTTCTCGGTTTCGCCGATGTACTTGCTGACGATGGACGAAAGGTCCACGCGGTACAGGTCCAGTGAAAGCGAATTCGCCATAACCCCCGCTGCCATCGTCTTGCCCGTCCCGGAGTTTCCTGCGAAGAGCGCGATCGCTCCCCTGCCCAGGTCCAGCTTCTTTTCAAATCCCCACGTTTCAAGCACCCGGTGTTGATACTCCACCCGGGCCGCAATCTCCCGCAGCTGCTCGATCCCGTCGGCGGGCAGCACGAGATCATCCCACTCGAAACGCGAAGCCACTTTCTGCGCGAGACCGCTGAGGATCGGTGTCGACTGTCCCCGCGCTGCCGCGAACAGGTCATCGAGCGTTAGCTCCCCATCGCCGTCTCTCCACTCCACGGCCATCCTCGCGACCGCGCCAGCCCGCCGGATCGCCTCCTCACCAAGCCGGAAGCGGCCAGCCACCGAATCAAGCATCGCCTTCCTGCCCTCGGAGTCGTTGCGCCCGCCGACGGATCGCTCCCATAGCTGCCTGCGCTTGTCGAAATCCAGGTCCGGGATCTGAAGACGCAGCCCCGGCCAATTGGCCGTTTCGTCCAACCCAACGAGCAGAAGCTCGACGGTCGTCCGCTCCGCATTCAGAGTGTCCTCCAGTTTCGAAGCGACTCCCGCGCTGAGTCGCGACGCTCCCTCCAGGAAGAGGGCGGTGCCACGCAGTTCTGCTTCGCGGACGCTCAGCGCAATTGCAACGTCCAGTCCCGCATCGGCCTCAAGTTCCGGGAGCGCCACAATCGTCAGCTCCACTCCCGCCTGCTTGGCCGCACACTCTGCCGCGATTCGTACCAGTCCCTCGTCTGCCCCGCACAGCCCAACGACGGTCGCCTTGTCTTCGCGCTGGAACTTCGCGATGCGGCCCATCCGCTGCAACGTGATATCGGGAAGGAACGCCCCGCCGTCCTCGCCCGGCGTCACCACCTGGGCGCGCGCCGCAAGCGGCTCCGCGAATGAGTCGCCCCCGAGCAGGTACTCCGCAATGCGTGGGTCGAGAGTCGCTGTCCGCGAGGTCAACGGCAGGTTGCCTCCCCCTTCGTCGAGCAACTGCACCACACGCGTTCTTCGAAGCGGCGCAGTGGGCTGCCAGGCGTCCCGGCCAGCGAACGGTTCACGAGCGAACAAATCGACGAGGAGCCCCACACGTGGACGGCGGCGGCTCACATCGTCCTGGGCGTAGGCGAGCAGCCGTTCTGTGTTCGTGTCGCATTCCGTCGCCAGGCACAGCAGGATCGCCCCGGTCTCCTCCGCGCTAAACGGCCCGCTGGAAATCAGTCGGCCGAGCCGTCCCGTCGCAGTGCTCGTCAGCCGCTCAAGATCGTCCCGCAGGCCTTCGAGGTGGTCGTCTCTGGACGGTATGCGGCTCACCGTGGCGCCCTCGGAAAGTAGCCTGTCGACATCCCGCTCCGAGATGTAGAGCCCGCGATAGTCGTCCTCTCCCACCGGGACACCCGCTGCCCGCAGCGCGGCGATTCGGGCGTGGAGGAACTGCGCCACCAGTTCCAGTCCCGTTCGAATGTCTTCTTCCAGGCGGTGCTTCGCCTTCAACATGGCTCCT
>CAZDZP010000155.1:0-5742 GCA_964509855.1 uncultured Anaerolineaceae bacterium
CACTGAAGCAAGGGTTGAATACCGAGGTTTCCGTGAAGTGACACCCCGATTTCCATAGCGTTTCTCAGCCGTCACACGTGAGGGGTGCTTCACACGCAAGGGAGGAAGAACCCCTATGCCCAATGAACAGCGCCATGCAAGCTTCGATTCGTGACGAGCGCGAGGCAGCGGCTGTGGAACGGAGAACGCAAACACGACCGCGTGATAGCCGCACTTGCGGTCCCTGCGCTGGGTTCGCTGGCGGCGCCTCCACTCGTGGGCTTGGTCGACGTGTTCATAGCAGGGCGGCTAAGCACGCCAGAACAGTCGGGCCTGGCGATTGGCGTGGCGCTATTCGGGTTGCTCGTGTTTAGCACCAACTTCCTTGAGTACGGAACAACAGCGCTGGTCGCGCAGGAGACCGGGATGGGCTCGGAGCGCGGCGCGCGGGCGGTGCTGAAACGCGCATTTGGTGTGGCAGTGGCGCTGGGGCTGGCGCTGACCGTGTTGGGGGTCCTGGCGGGAGAGTGGCTGGCCTCATCGGTGATGCAGGCGGAGGGCGGCGTGGCGAGCGGAGCAGCGACGTTCCTCGCCATCCGTATGCTGGGCGCGGTGCCGTTCATGGTGATGCGCGTGGGCCACGGGTGGTTCCGTGGTCGCGGCGACACACGAACCCCGCTATTGATTGCGGTTGGGGTTGCTGTGATCGCGATCGTCCTCGCGCCTGTCCTGGCTCTCGGTGTTGGTGGTTGGGAGGGCTGGGGGCTCGAAGGCATCGCGATCGCGACGGCGGGGGCCGAGATGCTGGGCGCGCTGGTGTTTGGCGTGCTGTTGCTTCGTGGCTACCCCAAAGTCGACGCAATCGGCGTGACCGCGGCGAATGAGAACCGGGAACCACCGGGCTGGACCCGGCTCATCAGCCTGAATCGCGACATCTTGATTCGTACGCTTGCGGTGACGGGCACGTTCACCCTTGCGAGCGCGGTCGCAGCTTCGAGCGACGCGGGCGGAGTGACCGCGGCGGGGCACGGGATTATCGCTTCGACATGGATCTTCACGGCACTGGTCCTGGATTCGCTGGCGATCGCAGCTCAGAGCATGGTTGGCAGGTTCGTCGGCGCAGGGGGGCGAACCGAAGCTGCCCGCGTGACGGCCCGCATCGTCACGCTCGAGCTGTTCGCCGGGCTTGTGCTGGGGGCGCTGTTGTTGGCCGCGCTTCCGTTGATCCGCGATGGCTTCAGCAGTGACCCGGCGGTGCGCGACGCCCTCACCCCGGCGCTGATCGTGCTGGCGTTGAGCATGCCCATCAACGCTGTGGTGTTCGGCATCGATGGCGCGCTCATCGGGGCGGGCGATGGGGCGTTCATGCGCAATTCGATGGTGGCTGCGGCCATCCCGGCGTGCGTGGCGTTGGTCGTGCTCATGGCCGTGGGGACCACGCTCATCGCAATCTGGCTGACGGTTGCAGCGTTTCTGGCGCTGCGGCTTGCGTTCATGCTGGCCCGCATTCGGACGGGCGCATGGCTGGACCAGGCGATCGTGCGAGCGGATGGACCTACTTCAGCAGCAGTCGAAAGCCCCTCTGCCGCTCGGTGACAAGCTCCACGCCTTCAATATGCGAGATGCGCTTGCGAATGCGGTAGACATGCGTGTCGACCGCACGGCCGGGATCGCAGAAGTAGTTACCCCAGATTTCATATGCGAGTGCCTGCTTGTCGACGACTCCGCCACGAGCGTTCGCGAGCCGGCGCACGATCTTCGCCTCAAGTTCCGACAGGTCAGCGGTTTGGCCGCGCCAGGCGAACATGACGTCGCTCACTATCGGATATGGCGTGTGCTCGGCCTTCTTGCGGAGCAGTGCCTCGGTGCCTACGGCGACAATGTCGTGGTGATGTTCGGGCTCGGCAACAACCCCGCTCACCCACTCCTCGCGGCCTTCCAACGAAGACTGGTCTTCGCCAACGAGTACGTACGCCAGCGACGCGTCGGCAGCGACTGCGCTCGCGAACCGCTCGCAGGGCATGGCTCCGAACACGATGGTAGGGCGCGGAATTGACTCGAGGTCAGGAGTGTTCGCGGGGAACAGCCGTCCGCCGAATAGCTGAACGACTTCTTCTGGAGGAGGTGAGCTCCGCGAGACTGCGATGGCGACGCCGTTGTGCAAGTCGTTGGTCTTCATGTGAAGAGTAGACGCCCGGGAGTTTTCAGATTCGTTTCCCGGTCGTCACACGGGGGAAAGAGAGTGGGAATGATTACGTTGCTTTTGCGGAAGGCGACGACGGCTGAACAACGGGCGCGTCATTGAGCGTTGGTTCGCGCAGTTTGAAGTACAGCAAGACTGCCAGCCCAACAAAGAGCAGACCAAACACGACAAACCCGAGATTCATGGAAACGGCTGCGAAACCGGCGGCAGTCATGGGGCCGACCATGAAGGCAAGCGCCTGGGCGCTGCCCGCGAGCCCGAAGGCGGTACCACGCCGGTCACGCGGGACAGCAGAGGCGATGAGTGTATTCGATGCGGGCAACATTGCCGCCTGGAAGAGCGAAATGAGCGAGAACCAGAGGATGAAGAGGGGCACGTTCATGGACAAGGCGAGGAAGATGTGCGCCACGGCCGTGAGGATGCTCCCAAGAACAAGCATCTTCACGAACACGCCGGGCCGAATCCAGCGGCGGCCGATGACGAGCACGCCGATGACGCTCGCAACGCCGGCCACGGTAAAGGCGATGCCGACGGTCCCTTCGACGCTGGCGCCGCCTGTTATGTCGCCGAGAGCAAGCGGCGTCGCAAGGCGGACCATCTGCGTCATCGCGAAGAGGAAGAAGTACAGGAAAAGCGCGAGGTAGAACTGGAAGCTGAGGCTGCGCCAGAAACTGGGAGCCTGGGCGTGCGGCTCGCCGTCGACGGCGGGAGCTGGCTCGGACCGTTTCGACACGCGATCGCGCGGGACCATGAACACGACAAGAGTGGCGGCGAGCGCCGGCATGATCGCAGCGGCGACAATGGCACCCCGCAACCCGAAGACGATCGCTAGCCCGGCGCCGACGGCGGGGCCAACGGTATTGCCAAGATACTGCGCCCCCGTGACCAGGCCGAGCGACGAGTTGAGCTTCGAATCGGGGACGGTGACGCTGGTGAGGGCGACCGCAGCGGGAATGAACCCGGAGAAGAGTCCCTGGCAGGCGAAGGCGATGGCGACGTGCCACGGCTCGGTAGCGAAAGCGGCGATAAATGTGGTGGCCGTCGCGAAGTAGAGCGCGCGGATGTACATCAACTTCCGGCCAACGCGGTCGGATAAGACACCCCAGATTGGGCCGCTGACGAGGCGGGCGACCCCCTGGCCCGTGGTGGCGATGCCGACCCAGACCAGCGCGTTCGCGTC
The DNA here is from genome assembly GCA_964509855.1 of uncultured Anaerolineaceae bacterium. Classification (GTDB taxonomy): domain Bacteria; phylum Chloroflexota; class Dehalococcoidia; order Tepidiformales; family Tepidiformaceae; genus CAZDZP01. Next base: position 3,363 of record CAZDZP010000155.1, read on the forward strand.
GCTCGTGGCCCCCAGTTCCTTCATATAGAGGGGCAAGAAGGGTATCCAGAAGTTCATCGAGAAGCTGGCCATGCCCGCGCCAAACGCGATCACAAGGACAGCGGCGCTGTTCATGCGGTCACGCAGGCGGCCATAGCGGGACACGGCTCCGGGTACGACGTCGGCTATCGAGGTCATCCTTTGTTGCCCCCGTTGATCGGCGCTCGCCGGCAGAGCGGCGAGTCGCCACGGGGGCGGCATTTCGGCACCCGGAACAGTCTGCGGGCTTCAGCCACTTCCATCTACGGGTAGAGCGGGGGTGGCGGCAACAGCCCGGAAACGGATTCGCACCACCCGGCGGCGCGGAGGACGTCGTAGTCCGATCCGGGTGGCCCGACAAGCTGCAGGCCCATCGGGAGATCGTTCGGGGACATGCCCGCGGGCAATGTCGCCGCCGGGTAGCCGATGAACGTCCACGGGGTGAGAAGCGACGCGTCGCCGGTTGTGTGGTGCCCAAGCGGAGCGGGGCCTGGCGCGGTGGGCATCATCAGTACATCGACGTTCGCGAACAGCGATTGGAGTTCGTTGTAGAGCTGGCGGCGAATTCGCTGCGCATGCAGGTAGTAGGTCGCTGGCACAAGCGAGAAGGCTTCGATGCCTTTGCGCTGACGCTCGGACATGTCGTACAGACGGTGAGCGTAACGTCCGTAGTGAACGACGGACGCTTCGGGTGTCATGACGAGGCGATGGGCAGCCGCGTGGGCGTAGAACACCTGCGGTAGGTGAACCTCGACGACTTCCGCGCCGGCGGCAGCGTAGTCAGCCGCACGTGCCTCGATGGCTTCGCACATGGCGGGGTCGGACTTTTCGAAAAAGAAGTCCCGGACGACGCCGATGCGCGGCGCTTTCATCCCGGCGAGAGCAAGGTCAGCAGGCGGCGGCGCGTCGGGGAGGAGCGTGGGGTCGCCAGCTTCAGGACCGGAGATGCAGGAGAAGACGAGTGCGAGGTCCTGCACGCTGCGCGCGATGACGCCGGGGTGGTCCAATCCCCAGGAGACGGTGTAGATGCCCGAGCGCGAGATACGACCCCAGGTGCCCTTAAACCCAACGACGCCACAGAAGGCTGCGGGACGCAGGTTGGAACCACCGGTTTGCGTGCCAATGGCGACGGGGATCGTGCGTGCACCAACCGCCGCCCCGGAGCCGGAACTGGAGCCACCGGGCGTGTGCTCAAGGTTCCAGGGGTTGCCGGTCGTGGGCGGGTCGCCCATGCCCGCGAATTCCACCGTCGAAACCTTGCCGACGATGATGGCGCCAGCATCGCGGAACTTCTTCGCGACTCCGGAGTCCTGTTCGTAGAGTGTGGGGTCGGTGGTCTTCGAGTTCGCGATGGTTGGCATCCCGGCGGCGTGGAATACGTCCTTGAGGGCGACCGGCACACCGTGCAGCGGGCCGCGGAGTTTCCCGGACTTCGCCTCTTCAGCCATCGTGGCTGCTTCGGCCAGCGCGGCGTCGCGGTCGACGTAGACCCACGCCTTGATGTCGCCGTCGATGGTATCGATGCGCTGCAGCAGGGATTGGAGGAGGTCGACCGGAGAAAGGTCACCGCTGGCGATTGCGGCGGCGGCTTCGCTTGCTGTGAGGAGATGCATTGTCGATGCGCTGACGGGCGATTGGACCACGGTGAACCTGCTTTCGATGGGCGAATTGGAGCAACGGAAGGCGTGTTTCAGTAGTAGCGCTGGGCGGTTTCGACGGTGTTACTTCTCCGCAGCACCCCGGATCGTGGTCTCGATGGCGAGCCGCCTGTATTGACCAGGCAACACATCACGGGATTCGGCAATGACGGCTTCGAGGTCGTCGAACGACGAAACAAATCGCCCAGCAAGGTGGTCGGCGCGGCCCGATGCCAAGATGAGCGCGTACCCGGCGGCTCGTTCGGGTGGGAAGTAGTCGAGCTTGGAGTCGTCGAAGTACTTCTTCCCCAGCACCGTGCCGCGGAGCCCGGCCGTGAGGGATGTCTTCACCGGCCCGGGGTTGAGGGAGAAAACCTTCACTCCGAAGGACTCGACCGCGATCGCGAGGCTCTCGCTGAAGCGGTGGGCGCCTGTCTTGGCGGCGGTGTAGGCAAGCGTGTACGGCCGCGGTTCCGTGGCTGCGCCACTGGACAGGTTAATGATGCGACCAGCGCCGCGTTCCACCATGGCCGGGAGCACCGCGCGGGAGCAGAAGAACGGACCGTAGAGACTCGTCTCGATGTCGCGGCGCCAGTCGGCCGGGTCGACTTCCCAGATTTGGCCAAGGGCGAGGTTGGTACCAGCGTTGTTGACGAGGATATCGATGACGCCGTACTCGGCGTGGATGGCAGCGAAGGCTTCGTTGACGGAATGCTCGTCCGTTA
>CAZDZP010000155.1:5752-6314 GCA_964509855.1 uncultured Anaerolineaceae bacterium
GGGTGCGTGCGCAGGCAACAACGGTCGCGCCGGCATTTGCGAAGGTCAGTGCGATGACTTTGCCGATGCCGCGACCTGCGCCGGTGACAACGGCGACCTGGCCTTCGAGTGAATCCTGTGGTGTGGTCATGTTCAGCTACCTCCGGCCAATGCCGTTGTTGATGGCGCGGGACGACCGGCCGAGTTCGGGGGTGTGGGTGGACGCGCAAGGAAAACCAGCAGCGCGCCCAGGAGCGAGGCGCCGACGTAGATCCAGAAGATGACGTCGTAGGAACCGCGAATGTCGAAGGCGGCGCTTGCGATGAAAGGCCCGCCCGCACCGAGCAGCCACTGGATGGGCATGGTGATCCCGGAGATGGCGCCGAGGGTCCAGCGGCCGAAGTACTCGGAGTACACCAGCTGCGTGAGGGGCATCTGCGCGCCGAAGGCGAGGCCGTGGAACACGGCGAAACCGTAGGCCGACCAGGCGCTGTCGACATAGATGAGCCAGAAGAGGCCAATCGCGGTGAGCACGAGGCTGACCGACAGCGGTATGCGGACGCCGTAGCGCTGGATGGCTTCG
>CAZDZP010000156.1:0-961 GCA_964509855.1 uncultured Anaerolineaceae bacterium
TTCCGGGAATTCATCGGCGTGTTCGAAATCGGAGGCGACGGGCCTGACTTCCTTGTCGACCCACACGCCAACGTTGTTGACGATCTCCCGGGCGATGGGGTCGATGATGTCTGCTGCGAAGTCGCGGGCCATGCGTGAGCCTCCGGTTTTCGGCGTATTGCGCGGAACGGAAAAGAGCCCCGCGGCGCTATTGTGACCGCTCCGTTGGTTTGGAGCAGTCAGTGCCGCAGGGCTCGAAGGTGATTCGCTCTAGGTGAGCGTGGTCATCCCGGTTCGCGGTGCGCCCACGAGGATGGCCATGTTGCCGTCGGGATGCTTGTTGTCGTGCATCAACTGGTGGCATTCGCCGGTCTGGGAGAACTCGAAGGTCCGCGAAAGGGCGGGGTCGATCTTCTTTTCGACGACGAGTTTGTTGAAAGCGTAGGACTGTTCGTCGTTGGCGAAGTGCGAACCCTGGAGCCGCTTCTGGCGCATCCAGAGGTAGCGCAGGTCGACGTCGGCGTTGTAGCCGGTGGTGCCAGCGCAGATGACGACCATGCCGCCCGTATCGCAGACGAACTGGGACGTGGGGACGGTGTCCTGGCCGGGGTGCTCGAAAACGATGCGGGGATTGGCGCGCTCGCCGAGGATGTCCCAGATGGCCTTGCCGAAAGCGCGAGCGCCGGCGGTGAACTTCGCGGTCTTCTCCGCGTCTTCCCAGTCGGGTAGGCGGCCCCAGTGGTCGAAGTCCTTGCGATTAACACAACCGACCGCGCCCAGCTTCTGGCAGAAGTCGAACTTGGATTCGCTGGAGACGACGGCGATGACGCGGGCGCCTGCCTGTGCTGCGAGCTGAATCGCCATGGAGCCGAGGCCACCCGCGCCGCCCCAGACGAGGACGACATCGCCTTCTCGGACGTTGTGCGGCGGCCAGCCGTGGAGCATGCGGTAGGCGGTGGCGCCGACGAGGGTGGGCGCGGCT
>CAZDZP010000156.1:971-6309 GCA_964509855.1 uncultured Anaerolineaceae bacterium
TGGGCCTGGACCTTTGTGAACTGGGCGAAGGAACCCCACGTCGTTTCGTAACCCCAGATGCGGTAGGAGGGGTCGAACATCGGGTCGTTGCCGGCCTTGACGAAGGGGGAGTTGATGTCCCACGAGCCGCAGTGGACGACGACTTCGTCGCCGACCTTCACGTTGGTGACGTTTTCGCCCACCTTGTACACAATGCCCGACGCATCAGAGCCACCAATGTGGTGGTCCCACGGTTGGCCTTCCTTCTGGCGAGCGGCGATGACGTTCACAGGGGAACCGAGGCCGGCCCAGACATTGTTGTAATTGACGCCGGCAGCCATGACGTAGACAAGCGCGTCGTCGGGGCCACATTCGGGGACGTCGATCACCTCGGCCTTGAAGGCCTGGTTGGGCTGGCCGAAGTTAGCCTCCCGAATGACCTGGGCGTGCATCTGCGGCGGAACGTAGCCAAGGGGTGGCGCCTCTCCAAGCTCATACAGATTCTTTTTCGTTTCGGTTTCGGTGCTGGTCATGGCGCTCCCTGGTGCGGCTGGGCACCCGTAGTAGTTAATCCCGCAGTGCGGGTATGTGCCTACGATTGTATACCGCCCGGTATTGACCGGTAAAACGGGGTCGACCCTCAGCCATAGGGCAGGACTATGGCTGCCTTGCGGTCGAAATCTCCGCCCCGGCGGCGGCGCTGCGGTAGCAGGCGTCGACGATTTCGTGTGCGCGGAGCGCGGTGCGGAAAGACGGTTGGGCCGTCGTTCCCTCGTGAATGGCCCGGAGGAAGCGATAGTCGGCGTAGACGCCCGCGGTGGCGAGCCTTGTTTCCGCTTCGGTTAGGCCAACAATGCTTGCGTAGCGCTCAACGACCTCTTCCGCGGGCATTACTTCGATGGAGCCGTGTTGGGACTGGAACCGGATCGGGCCGATGAAGTCATCTTCGGTGGCGAACCAGCCGCGTTCGAAGAAGAGTTCGAGTCGGCGAGTGGAGGGGCGCCTGTCCATGTCGTGCCAGACTGAGCTGAGGGTGGTGGTGTGGCCGGCCTCATGCTGGAAGGTGACGAGGGCGACATCTTCGACGCGGTCGTAGCCTGCGACATAACGCGTGTGGCAGCGCACCGCTGCGACTTCGCCAAAGAGCCATCGAAACAAGTCGACATCGTGGATGGAGTGTTCGATAAGTGTGCCACCACCGGCCTTTTCGAACTCTCCCCGCCAGGTGCTGTTGTAGTGCCCACGCACGGGAAAGAACTGGTCGTCGCGCAAATGCGCCGCAAGAAGCGAGCCCAACGATGAGTCTTCCATGAGTGACTTGAGCACGGTGAAAACGGGGGAAGAGCGCAACACGAGCCCGACCTGGTTCACGACCCCGGCCGCCTCAACCTGTTCGGTCATTGTGCGGGCTTCTTCAAGGGTCCGTGCGAGCGGCTTTTCGCAGAATACGTTGAGGCCGCGGGCAGCTGCTTCCGCGACAAGAGCGGGGTGCTCGGAGGTTTCGGCGCAGATGTAGACGGTGTTGAGTCCCGGCCGGTTCAGCACCTCATCCGCGCTGGCTGTGGCGCTGGCGCCGGTCAGGGATGCGAAGCTGGCGGCCCGTTCGGGCACCCGGTCGGCAACGGCGGCATATTCGAGCGGTACCAGTTCGGAGTTGGCGACCGCCCGGATGTTGCGGGAATGGAAGCGGCCGATTGTTCCGCAGCCAATGAGTCCAACGACGGGTTCAGGCATGGGCTGCGGGACTCCAAAGTGAATTGTCCGGCATTTTACGGGCCATTTGCCTCGCGCGGGGCGAGGGTTTGCATTGGGCAGGCACACTGCGGTCACGGTCTTCGGATCGCCATCCTTCGGGATGGAAAAGGGCCCTTCTACCGCTGCATTCGACCCGGGGGCGCAAGGCGAATGCTGAGGTAGGAGGGTCCTTTCGCGTCTGCTCGAAACGAGGGTTGCGGTCAATGGCGGGAGCGGTGGCCTGCCTTTTGTCCGGCCATGGGTGAGGTGCTATAGTTCGGGCGGTCTTTCGAGACGAATTTCACAAGCGGCGCGCCCGTGCTCTACGAATACGGCCATATAGCCATCCTCCTCCTTATCGCCCTCGTTTTCCCGCTCGGTGCGGTGGTTACCTCGTGGGCGCTGCAGTTCGTGAGGGTTCGCCCGCAGGTTCCAGAGAACCCGGTGAAGCAGGACACCTACGAATGTGGCCTCCGCACGGAGGGTCCTAGCCTCGTCCAGTTCAACTTCCGCTTCTACTACATCGCGCTGCTCTTCCTGCTATTCGATGTGGAAATCGTCTTCCTGTTCCCGTGGGCACTCGTCTTCGACGAAGTTGGTGTGAGCGGGTTCCTGAAGGTCATGCTGTTCCTTTCCACCTTTCTGATTGGTGGCATCTACGCCTGGCGCAAGGGCGCCCTGGAGTGGCGCTAATGACAATGCGATGGCTCACCGGGGCAGAGGCGGCGGAAATGGCCGAACGGTTGGTTCCCGGTTCGGTAGCCCGCACCACCGATGTTGCCTGCTACATCAAGCCCGAAGTGCTTGTGGAAGCGATGGGCGCACTTGAGTCCGACCCGGAAGCCGACTTCATTCACCTGACCAACCTTTGCGGCGTCGACTACTGGGACCGCATGGAGGTGGTGTACCACGTCCAGTCCTTCGATAAGCATCACATCGCGACCTTCAAGGTCGACGTGCTCGACCGGGAGAAGCCTTCGATTCCGAGCGTCGTACCCGTTTGGCACGGCGCCTGGATGCAGGAATGCGAGGCTTACGATCTCTTCGGGATTCGATTCGAAGGTCATCCAAACCTCCACCGCATCCTGCTGTGGGAAGGATTCCCGGGGTGGCCACTTCGCAAGGACTTCCTTTCGATGCCCGGCGGCCTGCAGCCGGGGCTCAACGAGTTCGCGGGAACTGCCCGCCGCGAAGAACCACCGGTGAGGAGAGTCGAATGACCGAGCTGGTGAAGAGCGAACCGTTCATTGTGAACATCGGCCCGCAGCACCCGTCGACCCACGGTGTGTTCCGCATTCGCGCGACCGTTGACGGCGAGAAGGTCATCGATGCCGAGATGGTGATGGGCTATCTGCATCGTTCCATGGAGAAACTGGCCGAAGAGCGAACCTTCACCCAGAACATCCCGTTCACCGACCGCACCGACTACCTCAGTAGCATGTCGAACAATCTCGGCTACTGCATCGCAGTGGAGAAGCTGGCCGGGATTGAAGTGCCGGCGCGGGGCAACGCCATCCGCGTGATCATGTCGGAACTCCAGCGTCTCGCAAGCCATTGCATGGCGGTGGGCGCATTCGCGAACGACACCGGCGCATGGCAGACACCCGTGATGTGGGCGTTCCGCGAACGCGAGAAGATCCTCGACATTTTCGAGATGACGAGCGGCGCGCGCCTTACGTGCAACTACATGCGCATCGGAGGCGTGGCCTTCGACCTTCGGCCCGGTTTCGAAGAGGCAGTGCGCGGCATCCTTCGGGAATTCCCGCCCTTCATCCAGGATATGGAAGACATCCTCACGGGGAACGAGATTTTCCTGGTGAGGACGCGTGGCGTTGGCGTGCTAACTCCCGAGATGGCCGCGAACGCGAGCCTTTCGGGCCCCATGCTGCGCGGCAGCGGTATCCCGTGGGATATCCGCAAGGCCGAGCCCTACTGCGGCTACGAGCAGTACGACTTCGACATCCCCATTGGCTACAACGGCGACAGCTACGACCGCTTCATTGTGCGGCTCGAAGAGATGCGCCAGAGCGTGAAGATCATCCAGCAGGCGCTGGACGGCCTACCCGGCGGACCGGCGAGCACGCAAGTGCCGCTCGCACTTCGCCCGCCAGTTGGCGAGGCCTACGCTCGCATTGAAGGTTCACGGGGCGAACTGGGTTACTACCTGGTGAGCGACGGCGGTCCTTCGCCGTTCCGCTTCCACATTCGCCCGCCATCGTTTATCAATCTCAGCGCACTTAAGGAGATGACCGTGGGCGGAACGGTGGCTGACGCTATCGTGGTCCTCGGCTCGATCGACGTGGTTGTGGGGGAGATTGACCGCTAATGAGCTTGCTGCTGGCCTTTCTCCAGGTGGATAACCTTGCCTCCGACAAGTGGTACGACATCCGCGATCTGGCGAATCTTTCGGATGCGATCCTCGACTTTGTTGGCGACCTGCTTGGAAACGAGGCGGCGTTCATTGTCGCGCCGATCATCGGCTTCCTCGCATCGTTCGTGATTTTCGTGCTCCCATCGCAGCTCTATGTCGGTGTGTTGGGCGAACGCAAGATCATCGGCCGGATGCAGTCGCGGCCGGGGCCGAACCGGGTCGGCAAATTCGGTGTGCTACAGCCGATCGCGGACGCCATCAAGCTGATGCAGAAGGAATCACTCACGCCGCGGTCAGCTGACCGGACAATCATGTACATCGCACCCATCATCTTTGTGATGCCGGCGGTGATGCTCTTCGCGGTCATTCCATTCGGACCGCGCATGATTCTCGCGGACATTCCCGTTGCGCTGACGTACTTCCTCGCGATGTCGTCGTTCCCGGTGATCGCGGCCTTCATGGCTGGCTGGAGCGCGAACAACAAGTACAGCCTCTTCGGCGCCATGCGCATCGTGGCGATGACCATCAGCTACGAAGTGCCGCTGGTGCTCACGCTTCTCGGCGTCGTGGTCATAACAGGGAGCTTGAGCCTACAGGACATGGTTCTCTGGCAGCGAGAAGCCACGATCTGGATAGCTATCCTTTCGCCGCTCGCGCTTGTCATCTATTTCATCGCCATCAGCGCTGAGCTGAACCGGACGCCGACGGACATCGCGGAAGCGGAATCGGAAATCGTCGCCGGCTACCTCACCGAATACTCCGGCATGAAGTGGGGCCTCTTTTACGGCATGGACATCGGCTACGCGCTCGCGGCTGCAGCCTTCATCGCGACGGTGTTCCTTGGCGGCTGGAGCTTCTTCGGGCTGGAGAACTGGGTTCCGCCGTGGCTGTTCACGATCCTCAAGATCTATGCCGTGTACTTCGTATTCATTTGGACGCGCGGGACCCTGCCCCGGCTGCGCATCGATCAACTGATGTCCTTCGCGTGGAAGTTCATGCTTCCGCTGGCGGCTTTCAATCTGCTTCTCCTGGCCGTGCAGCGGCTCATCGTCGTGGAGAACAACATCACCAACGACGCCATCTGGTGGCTGTTCGCAGCCATTAACGCTGTCGTCGCAGTCCTCGCGGTGTGGCTCTGGGCGAAGTTCCTGGGGTACAAGCCGAACGATGCTCCGCCCCGGCCACGGCTGGTCAAGGAATCTGGTGGTTACATCCCGGTCGATTCTCCCGGCGGAGGTGGCCGCTAGTGGACCG
>CAZDZP010000157.1:0-6230 GCA_964509855.1 uncultured Anaerolineaceae bacterium
ACGAATGGCTGGCTATTCGTCGCAGGCGTGTGGCAATGCCCAAGCGCGATATACGTGACGCCTCCTTTGCCCACATCCCGCGTGTAGGCCATCACACGGGTCTTGCCATCCGGCATCAGCGCCGTGTCCTCGTCGTACTCGAACCCGAAGTCGGGGGTCTGGTCCGGCCCTAGCTCGGCCGTGAGCAGCACACGTGTCGTCGCCGGGTCCTGGATTTCGATCATGTACGGCTCGTCGATAACTTCCCACGCCGCGGGCAGATCCTTCGTCAACACATCGTCCGCATCGCCAACCTTCACTTCGAAGCGGCGCACCGGGGGATGGTTGATGAAGAACCCGCCCAGCGCTTCGTGATGGTCGAGCTTGAGCATGCGCCGGCGCCGGCTGGTTTCGGAAACACGCACGGCCCGGCCGCCGCTTGTGCCGTGCAACCCGAGCCACGTTCCGCCTTCGGCCAGCCACGTGCGAATCGCAGCCGTCTGCCCCGCATCGGGGAAAGGCCCCGCCACGTAGGTGATCAGCAGCTTGCTCCGCGTTAGCCACTTTTCCACATCGCTGAAGTCGTTCCCCACCGAAGCCGGGACCTCGTGCTCGTACAAGTATTCCAGGATGCGCATGCGCGCGTAGTCATGGTCGTGCCCGGCTGGCATTCCCGGCGGGAACCCCCCGGCAATCACGTGTGCTCGCAACGGAATGGTCGACATGCGCTCTCTCCTTGAATGACCTGCTTTGCAAACGCGTTTCGTTCGCCCGGGTGCGTAGCCTATCGGCCCGAACCCGGCTTGCAAAGCGTGCCCAGGAACCGGCGCAGATGCCTGTGGCCATTCCGCCAAGGTTTGGGAGCTTGAGTAGTTCGAGAAGGAGCACAGGGGAGTGTCGCTCTATCGACACTCCCCCGGAATGCACACGCAGTGGTCAGCTACGTGTGACAAAAACACATGTGGCGGCAGCAAAATGCCGTACATGTCCAATGCGTTTCCGGGGGTGTTTCGTTTAGGGCGGCGAACGAAGAAGTGTTAGAAATTTACAGAGGCGCGCGTGTGCGTGAAGTTTCGCACGTCCAATTGGGCGTTCGGCCCTCGAATCGACCCAATCGCCGATTGCTCGCGGCCTAGGCGGTATTCAGATCTGGGTCGTTGGCGAAAGACTAGTCGCCATGGGTTTCACCCGAGGGAAGGCCGGTCTTCGACGCTGCATCGCCCTTCGCGGGACCACCAGCGTTGTCGGCGCTGCCAGGTGTCACTGGCTGTTTCGCCTGCGCGTGTTCGGGTTGCCCGTGTGTTTCCGGCTTACTTCCCTGGGCTTGTTCCGGGTGTCCGGCTGCCTCGGGCTTCCCAGGGCTTTCTGGCTTGTTCACCTGTGACGGTTCGGCCGAAGGACTCTGTTCCGGCCTGGCCTTTTCCTGCACGACCTGGGGAACGTCCACCCCATCCGCGCTAGCGGCCTTCACGAGTCCCGGCGGGCCATCGCTCGCTGAGGAATGTGCTGGCGGTCCATTTCCATCGTTGCCCTGGCTGGCGGTGGGTAACGGCCCCCCGTGTCCCGGTGGAAGTTCGCCTTCGAGTCCTGGTGGGCCATCACTCGCAGCCGAATGGTCGGGAGGACTGTTTCCGTTCCCGTGGCCGCCGTGGCCCTCGTCACCGGCGGGTAGCGGCCCCCCGTGCCCGGGCGGGAGTTCGCCGTCTAGTCCTGGCGGGCCGTCGCTAGCGGCAGAGTCGTCCGATGGGTCGAATCCCGACCCGATCGACTCCTCGCCCGGTTGGTTCGTGGCGTACGGTTAAGCTCCTTCGTAAGTGAGTTCTCGGGGAGTGTCCTGCGTTGAAGGACTCTCCTCGTTCATTGCTGTCGAATGGGGCGGGGGCTTCGGCCCGGCCGAGATATCGACACCGCCGGATGCGGCGTGAGGGTACTCGTCCGGGACATTCGCGTGCACTGGGGGAGACTCCCCGGGCACCACCGGCGCCTGCGCGGGTGCCTCAGCGGAATGAACGCCATTCGGCGGTTCCGGCTGCGCATTGGACTCACCAGGCGTCGTGCCCGGCACTTTGTTCGCCGGCCCGGTTTCGCCAACCGTGGCGTGGCTCACTGGCACGAGTTCCTCTTGTCCGCTGGCATTGCTCCGCTGGGATTGTGACTGTGACGGTACGGAAGAGGACTCCTCCCCAATCGGAGTGTGGGGGAGTGCCTGGCTGCTTGCGCCACGGCGCTCCGTGAAGAGCGCAGCGCTGAGAACATCAGCCGCTGCCCGGCCCATCGTCTCACGCACTTGGGTGACCAATTCGTGCGCCAGCGTGGGGTTGAGCGCCGATCCAAGGATGAGCGAGGCTGCGCTGGCCACTGCCGCCCGCTGGAACCGCGACCCCCGACCCCGGTCGAGACGCGCTTCCCGGTTGGCACCCTGGACGAACCGGGCGCGCAGCCGTAATCGGAACTCTTCCGAAGGGCCTTCGACTGCTGGTGGAATCGCCTGGAGTTCACCGAACACGCGGAGATAGGGTGCGAGTTCTGCGTCGGTTCGCGCCAAGACCGCTTCGAGCGGCACTCCGCGGAGCAGGTCCGCAATGGCCGCATCAAGGCGCTGGACATTTTTGCGCTCGCTCACTCGCCCACCGCCTTTCGCAAATTCTTCAATGCCGAATGCTGCAGCGCTTTCACAGTACCCTGTGCTTTGCCGAGGAACGCCGCTATCTCACGCACCTTTAGACCTGCCAGCCGCAATTGGAGCACTTCACGCTGGGCCACAGGTAAACAATACAATGCCCTGGCTAGGTCTGGGCTAATTGTATCGATCTCCTGTTGCGCGTCGACGATGTCGTTTGTGGTCGCCTTCAGGGAGAGGCTCATGGCTGCGGTCTCGGTCACGGCGAACCTCGCGAACGACGTTCCGGGCGATGCCATACAGCCAGGCAGACATCTGCTCGTCATCGCCCCGAAAGCGCGCGATTCCGCGGAGAGCGCGTTCGAAGGTTTCCGCAGTCGCATCTTCGGCGTCGGCCCGGTTGCCAAGCGATGCGTATGTCATCCGGTAGACGCGATCGAAGGTCGCGTCGTAAGTCTCCGCGAAAGAACGCGCGGCCGGCTGCTCGCTGACTGCCGCATCGCGACCCATCCGTGGAATACTGCCAAACACGCGCTCGTTCGCTCCCATCCGGGTGCCAAGGTGGATTGAAGGTTACGGCACGGGGAATGACGGTGCTACGCCGTCCACTCGTCTTCCACTCGATCCATATGAGTTTCTTATGGACAGGCGACGTTCGGCCGGGCGCACAATCCTAACGCGCCGGCCTGAAGAGCGACTCCGGTTCGACGCCTGCTTCGAAGCGGCGTATCTCTCGCTTCATTAGAGCCGTTGTTTCGCTCGGGAGCGCTGCGAGTTCTGCGGCCAGCGACTGCGCGGCCTCTCCAACTTCGGCATCTGGCACGACCGCGTGGACGATGCCGTTACGTTCGAGCCATCGGGCGTCCATGCGCCGGCCAAGAATCGCCAGCTCCGTGATGAGGCGCCGGCCGCCCTTCAGCTGCAGCCATGCGAGGTTCATTGGCGCCGCGCGGCCCATCAACACTTCGCCGACGTGCAGGAATGCGCTTTCTCCCATCACGATGAAGTCCGTCGAAAGTGCCAGCGCGGAGCCAGCGTTGATGGCGAAGCGCTCCAGCGCGCACACCGTGGGCTTCGGACACCCGTACATCGCAAGGTGGAACCCTGCCCATTGCTGGCCGAAGCCGGGTACCCATTCCGGTTGCGGGTCCGCCCCGAATTCCTTCAGGTCCAACCCCGAGCAAAGGGCTCCGCCCGCACCGCGGATGAGAATGCTGTTCACCAAATCGTCGGCGATAGCCTCGTCCAGCGCGCTTCGCATCGCCACCACAAGCGGACCGGTGAGCGCGTTCTTTCGTTCGGGTCGGTTGAGTGTGATCGTCTGCACAGCACCTTGGGTCTCAGTCAGCACGAGGTCTTCCGTCATTCCAACTCCCCTGGTCCGGCTACGCCGCTCTCGATGAGCGATTCAATCGCCCCGGCATCGTACCCAAGTTCCGCCAGCACTTCCCGGGTATGCACGCCAAGGCTGGGCGAGGGCCCCTGGATTACCGCCGGAGTCCCGTCCATGCGAACGAGGTTCCCAAAGGTCCGGTACGGTCCCAGCACAGGATGCTCGAAATCGACAACGAAGTCGTTCGCCTCCGCCTGTTCGTCGAACATTGCTTCCGTCGGGAAGTTGAATGGCCCGGCTGGCACTCCAAGTTCGCGGAAGTGGCGCAACCATTCGGCGGTCGTCCGTGCGCGCATCGTGGTCTCCGCGGCCTGGACCATGGCAGTGATCGCTACCCGGCCCTCGTCGCTGCCCATATCGAACCCGGGTTCCGTGCGCGGGTCGTCGATTCCCGTCGCTTCCCGGAAGCGCTTGTTGAGCCCGGGTGAGAGGCATCCGACGGAGATCAATCCGTCTGCCGTTCGGTAGTGGCGAAAGTAGATGTTGCCGCGGCTGCCAGCGAGCAGCGATTCCTGGTAGAGCTCGCGCTGGCGGTCGAAGTTCGCCCCTTGTTCGCGGAGCGCGGCGAGCTGTTGGTGGAACGAATCCCAGGCGGGCGGGTCGGTAGCGCCAAACCAGTTCAGCAGGACCGCACCGAGGCCGTAGGCAGTCGACAAAAGTGACGTTTCCACCCGCTGGCCCTTGCCTGTTCGTTCGCGATTGAGCAGCGCCGTCGCTACACCAAACGCCGAGAGGAAGCCTGTCCCCATATCGATGTACGCCGGGCGCACATTCTCCGGCACCTCGCCGCCGGGGGACCGGCCCGTGATCGTCGCCAGCCCCGACATCCCCTGCATGATGACGTCGTAGCCGCCCTCGCCTCCGTACGGTCCCTTCTGCCCGAAAGGCACATGGTCGAGATACACGGCGCGCGGGTTGATTGTGGCTACGCGTTCGTAGTCGAGTCCGTAGCGCGGAACATCCGACGGCTTCATTCCCACCAGCACCACATCCGCCTCGGCGACCAGCCGGTCCACGATTGGCCGGGCCTCGTCGCTGGTGAGGTCCAGGCAGATACTCCGCTTGCCGCGGTTGAGCGCGATGAAGCCTTTGCTCTCGCCGGGGATGATTTCCGATTGGCCATGCCGAAACGACTCGCCGGTCGGCGGTTCAACCTTGATGACGGTGGCGCCCATATCGGATAGCAGCAGTCCGCACATCGGGACAGCGAGTGCCTGGCCAAACTCCACAACCGTCATCCCGGCCAGTGCCGGGGGGTTAGCCACGGGGCAGCCCCAGTCCGCGCGTGGCGATGATGTTGCGCTGGATTTCGCTAGTACCCTGCCCAACGGAGAGGCGCCGCGCATCCAGGTAGCGGAACGCGGCCATTCCCTCCAACGCGGCGTGCTGGCCCTCGTGCAGCTGGCTCGCCAGTCCAAAAACGTTGATGCCGAACTCCGACACGCGCTGCCCGACCTCCGAATTGAAGGCTTTCGACATCGACGCCTCGTAGTTCGGTACGAGTCCCTGCCCCTGCAGCCATGCGATGCGCCGCGCAATCCACTGGCCAACTTCGATTTCGACGAAGAGCTGGGCCATCTGGTGCCGCCAGGTGCCGGATGCGGTTCGGGACGTCGCCTTGCCCACGTCCGTGCCCAGGCCTTCGCGGATGCGCAGCCAATCCTTCCGCGCGATGAGATTGCGTTCTATCCCTGACCGTTCGAAGTCCAGCGTCGTCGTCGCCACGTACCAACCACGATTGAGTTCGCCGACCATGTTGGAAGCGGGTACGCGCACATCTTCGAAGTAAACCTCGTTGAACCCATGCTTGCCCGTGATCTGGATGAGCGGTCGCACGGTGATGCCCGGCGTCTTCATATCCACGACGAACATGGTGATGCCACGGTGCTTCGGCGCCTCGACATCGGTGCGAGTGAGGAGCAGCACCCAGTCGGCCTGGTGCGCGCTCGATGTCCAGATCTTCTGCCCGTTCACTATGTAGTCGTCGCCGTCGCGGACCGCCTTGGTTTGCAGCGACGCGAGATCACTGCCCGCGCCCGGTTCCGAAAACCCCTGGCACCAGCGCGCTTCGGCCCGTGCGATGCGCGGCAGGTGCGTCTTCTTCAGTTCGTCCGAACCGTGCAACATGATCGTTGGCCCGGCCAGGTTCACCCCAAGCTGGTCGAAGCTCGCGCTGGCACGGTAGAGCTCTTCCTTGAAGATGACCTGCTGCAGATGCGTCGCATCCAGTCCGCCGTA
>CAZDZP010000158.1:0-6191 GCA_964509855.1 uncultured Anaerolineaceae bacterium
GCGTCGCCGAGACGTTCGAAGTCGCCCTGGATGCCGCCGGGAACGACGTTGATATCGAGGCGGCCGCCCGACTGCTGCGAAAGCGCCGCCGCCATCTGCGCGAACAAGCCGGTGGTAACGAAGCCGGGACGGACGGCGACGAGCAGGCGGATGCGGCTGGTGAGCGCGAGGAGCGCGGTGGCGGTGGTCCACGTTTCGGCGAGCGGGGCGCGTTCGTGGAAGAGACCGTTGGCGAAGCGCGTGGGGATGAGCAGCGAATGGTAGCCAAGGGACTCGGCGTTTTGGACGACATCACGGAGGTAATCGAAGGTTGGCGGGCGCTCGGCTTCGAGCGTGCCGATGTGTTCGCCATCGCCATCGATTGGGACGAACCAGCTGAACAGGGGATTGGGGCGTGTCACGTGAAGTAGGGTACGTGAAGGGAGAGCGAACGGGAACGAAGGAGGCGAGGTATACTTGACTTAGCCAAGGGGGCTTAGCTAACTATGGCCACGATTGTGAACACGCACGAAGCGAAGACGCACCTTTCGGAGCTGATCCGGCGGGCGCTGGCAGGCGAGGAAATCGTTATCGCGCGGGCGGGGAAGCCGGCGGTGAGGCTGGTGGCGGTGGAGGAAGGCAGCGCCAACGGCAGGCCGTTCGGATCGGGAAAAGGCAAGTTCACCCTGACGGAGAGCTTCTTCGATCCGCTGCCGTCGGACATGTTCGAAGGCGCCATCGATACCGACGAGAAGCGCGCGAGTTGAGGCTGCTACTCGACACCGCGGTGTTTCTCTGGGCCGTCGAGGATTCGCCCCGGCTTTCGGCAAGCGCGCGACGGGCCATAGCGGACCCGGGAAACACGCTCGTGTTCAGCGCGGCAAGCGCGTGGGAAATCGCCATCAAGGCAAAGCTTGGTGCGCTGCAAATTGCGGGCGACCCGGCTGACTTTCTCGCCGAGCAGATGACAGCGTGGCGACTCGTGCGGCTCGATATCACCATTGAGCACGCTGCCGCGACCGCGAGCCTCCCAATGCACCACCGTGACCCTTTCGACCGGATGCTGGTGGCACAGGCGCAGATTGACGGTCTCGCGTTGGTGACGAACGACCCGTTTATCGCGCACTACGATGTAGAGCGGGTTTGGTAATGCCGATGGTTACGAAAAGCGCCGTTCACAGCGACGGGTTAGAGTAGAAGATCTTCGCCATATGACCGGCCTGGCTGTAGCCGGGGCTGACGACAGGAATAACACGTGACCCTGGATAGTAGTTTGTTTCAAACACGCGCTGAAGTCGCGTACTTCAGTATGGAGATTGGGCTCCACCATTCGATGCCGACCTATAGCGGCGGGCTTGGCGTGCTCGCTGGCGACACGCTCAAAGCGGCCGCCGACGTTGGGTTGCCGCTGGTTGGTGTGACGTTGGTGCACCGCAAGGGGTACTTCCGGCAACAACTGGATGCCCAGGGGCAACAGCGCGAAAGCGAAGAGGGGTGGGACCCGGCCGGAGTGCTGGAAGAAATGCCGCAGCGGGCGCATGTTGAAATCGAGGGTCGCATAGTTGCCCTGCGTGCCTGGCGCTGCATCCAGCGCGGCAGCAATGGCACTACTGTACCCGTGTATTTCCTGGATACGCGGCTGCCTGAGAACGCAGTGCAGGACCAGGCGCTCACGGACTACCTGTACGGGGGCGACACAGGTTATCGCCTGGCGCAGGAGATCGTGCTGGGAATCGGCGGCGTTCGGATGCTGCGAGCCTTTGGCTATCCCGACCTCCGCACCTTCCACATGAACGAGGGGCATTCGGCGCTGCTAACGATGGCACTGCTGGACGAACGAATCGGCGCCCTGCGTCCTGACTCGATCGGCGTGAACGATGTGAACGAAGTGCGCCGCCAGTGTGTGTTCACCACGCACACACCGGTGCCCGCCGGTCACGACCAGTTCGACCGTGGGATGGTGCACCGCTACGCCGGTGAGCGCATCGCGACGATGCTGGAAAA
This sequence comes from uncultured Anaerolineaceae bacterium, assembly GCA_964509855.1. Lineage (GTDB taxonomy): Bacteria > Chloroflexota > Dehalococcoidia > Tepidiformales > Tepidiformaceae > CAZDZP01. The sequence continues at coordinate 1,984 of CAZDZP010000158.1, forward strand.
GGCCGGCGCATACACGGGCGACAGCCTGAACATGACCCACCTCGCCTTGCGCTTAAGCCGATGGGCGAACGCCGTGGCGATGCGGCACGGGCAGGTTTCGCGCGAAATGTTCCCCGGCTACGAGATCCAGGCGATCACCAACGGCGTGCACTCCGGGACGTGGGTGGCGGAACCCATGGGTGAGCTTTTCGACAAGCACATGCCGGGTTGGCGGCAGGTTCCCTTCGCGTTCCGGCATGCCATTGGCATCCCGCTGGCCGAACTGACGCGCGCCCACGGGCGGGCCAAGCTGGCAATGGTGACTGAAGTTGTACGACGTACCGGTGTGCAACTCGACCCCCACATGATGACGATCGGATTCGCGCGCCGGGCGGCCAAGTACAAGCGCCCGGAATTGCTGTTCCGCGACATTGACCGCCTAAAGCAAATCGCGAGCGAGGTCGGGCCGTTCCAGGTGGTGGCCTCCGGCAAAGCGCACCCCGCCGACGACGGTGCGAAGGAACTGATCCGCCGAGTGCACGATGGTGCGCGCAGCGTCGATGGCGCGATCAAGGTCGTGTACATCGAGGACTACAACATGGACGTGGCCAGCTGGCTGATCCCGGGGGTCGATTTGTGGCTGAACAATCCGCAACGTCCTCTGGAAGCGAGCGGAACGAGCGGGATGAAGGCGGCGATGAACGGCGTGCCAAGCCTGAGCACACTCGACGGATGGTGGATCGAGGGGCACCTTGAAGGCGTTACCGGCTGGAGCATCGGCAACACGTGGGAGCCGGAGAGCGACGCGCGGGACGCGGAATCGCTGTATGGGAAGCTGGAACTCGTGGTCCTTCCGACGTACTACCGTCGCCCGGACCATTTCGCAGAGATAATGCGCTCCGCGATCGCGTTGAACGGATCGTTCTTCAACGCGCAGCGCATGGTGCTGCAGTACTCCCGTGAGGCCTACCAGCTGTAGATGCCCCGCTTCTACAGTTATGTTCGCGGTGCGATCTCTATCACTTACGAAACGTAAGTTTGCGTGTTATCGTTCTGGGGTGATCGACGTGAAGTGATCGCGAAAGGAGCGCAGCAAATGCTTACGCTACGCAAGGCCGACGAGATCTACCGGAAACAGGGCGGCTGGTTCGATGCCCGCTGGCACTTTTCCTTTGACGAGTACCGCGACCCGGAGCAGTTGGGCGTTGGGCCGCTGCGCGTGTTCAACGACGACCGGCTGACCCCGGGTTCGATCTGGCCGATGCACCCGCACGCGGACGTGGAGGGTATCACGTACGTGGTCGAAGGGCGCTTCCGCCACCAGGACAACGTGGGTGGCGGGGGTGAATTCGAGGCGGGGGCGATCCAGCGCATGACGCTTGGGTCCGGGGCCCTGCATTCGGAGCAGAACGCTTCCGAGGAGACGGCGATGCGCTTCATCCAGTTCTGGTTGTTGCCGCACACTTCGGGCCTGGAGCCGGAAGTGGAGCAGCGCCAGTTCAACCGCGAGGACTTCCGCGGCGGGTGGAAGCGCGTACTGGGCGCTGATGGCGGGGACGTAGTGAAGGTCCACCAGGACGCGAGTGCCTACATCACGTTGCTTGCCGAGGGAGAGAGCGCGTCTATCGACATCGGCGAAGGGCGCGGCGGCTATCTCTACATCATGGATGGAATCGCGCGGATGGAAGGCGAGGAACTGCGGTCGGGCGACGCGGTGCAGATCGAGGGGCCAGAACCGATCGCGCTGGAGGGCGTGGTTGAAGCGCACGCAATACTGGTGGAAGTGCCACTCGAATTCGAGAAGGTCGGAGTCTGGGCGCGCTGACGTTCTAGAACAGGAGCTTCGGGGAGTCCGGGGTCACGGAAGATGATGGGGGCTGCGGGGTTCCGGGCTGCCAGCTCCGTACCCAGCGGTCGAGATCGGCTGTGGCGAACTGGCGAATCGGCGCCTCCAGCGGAAGCGCGAGAGCGATTGGCTTGCGGAGCGCATCGCCCGCAGGCATGGCGGTAAGTTGCACGCGGAAGAGCAGGCTCAGCTCCCAACTGTCCTCGGCGTTACCGCTGAGCACGTCGGCGAGGCGAAGGTCGAGCATGGCGCCGTCGCACCAATCATCGGCGAGAGCGGATGCTTCGACGTAGGGATTCTCGCCGTAGGGCAGCACGTTCCACGGCAGCCAACGGTCCTGTGCGCCGCGCGCCGTCACATCGAACGCGACGAGCTGGCCTTCGAAGACGGGAATGAGATAGACGGCGATGTGCGCGCCGCCGCGTTGGAAGTTGCCCTTCGGCGGGCCGAAGAATGCTGAAGCGACCATGGGAGAAGGCTACAGCAGCCCGTCGAAGGTTGCGCCGCCATCGAAAGGACCGACCGCGGTAAGTACGGCCCGGGTGGGGTCGAGGTAACGCCTGCCCGCTTCGCGGACGTCGTCGAGCGTGACCGCGTCCAGGCGTGCGACTACCTCGTCGACGGTCAGTATTTCTCCGAGCAAGAGTTCCTGGCTGCCATTCCAACCTGCGACCGACCGAGTGTCTTCCATGCGCAGCTGGATACGCCCGCGTCCCATGTTGCGCGCCTTCGTAAGTTCGGCTTCGGTGACGGTCTTGAGTAGCGAGTCGATTTCGGCGAGAGCGCATTCAACTGTTTCGCGGGCGCGATCCGGGTCGCAGCCGGCGTAGACCGTGAGAGAGCCCGCGTCGCGGTATTCAGAAGGGTAGCTGTGCACGTCGTAGACCAACGCCTTTTCTTCGCGCAGCGAAAGGAAGAGGCGGCTGGACATACCTTCGCCGAGCATGGTGCTCAGCATGTCGACCGCGAATCGCTCCGGGTGGTTCAACGAAACAGTGGGGAACGACACGCAAAGGTGAGCCTGCTCCGTCTCTTTCTCGCGGATGGCGATACGCACGCCAGCCTCTACTGGTTCAGCGGGGAACCAAGGGCCGGGTTCGCCAGCGGGCATCGAACCAAGCCAACGGCTGGCGCTTTCCACGACATCCTCGGAGCGAATGTTTCCAGCCACCGAGATGACCATGTTGTTGGGAACGTGCTGGCGGCGGAAATAGCTGTTGACCTCCTCGCTACGAATCGCCTCGACGCTTTCCGGAGTGCCGCCGATGTTGCGACCAAGCGGCTGGTTCGGCCAGAGCGTTTCGTCGGCGAGAATGCTGACGATTTCCTCGGGGCTGTCTTCAATGCCCGCGAGTTCTTCGAGGATGACGTAGCGTTCCTTTTCCAGCTCAGCCGGGTCCATCACCGGTTCGCTGACCATGTCGGCGAGAATGTCCAACGTCTCGAGGGCGGCGGCATCGGGCACCTTCGCGTAGTAGACCGTCACTTCCCGGTCCGTCGCAGCGTTGTGGGAGCCGCCCGCGTTCTCGATAGCTTCGGAGATCTCCTGGGCAGTGGGGCGGCGGGATGCCCCCTTGAAGAGCATGTGTTCCAGGAAATGGCTTAGCCCGGCTTCGGGGTCGCGCTCGTAGCGGCTCCCGGCACCAACGTACACGCTCACCGTCGCGGAGCGGGTGTGGGGCAATTCGGCGGTGACAATGCGAAGACCGTTGGAAAGCGTGTGAACCTTGTGCATGCAGAAACCGTGGCCTCCGGGCCACCCACCCATCATGCGGCGGAGCGCAGCCCCAGACAAGAAACTCCCGCACGACGGGGACTTGAGACGAGGAAGGGTATGTGCTATTGTGCGTTAGCACCTCGAGGAGGGAAGGCATGGCAGAACGGCTGACAGTCGTGTTCGACGACCCGGACCTCTATCGCAAACTAAAGGTGCGCGCAGCCGAGGAGGGCATTGCCATGAAACGCATCATTGAGAATGCGCTGGCCCAGTATCTCGCTGGTGGCCGAAGCGCAGCCACGCAGCAACCCGTCGCGCGCACCGTCGACTGGGCTTCGTGGGACGCATTCCAGGCAGAGCTGGACGCCCTGCCCGAAGAAGCTACGCCGGACGCATCCGACATCAAACACCACATGTATGGCGCCCCGCCTCGAGAACTCGGGGAGCATGGCTGGAAAACACCCGGCCGCGAGTACGAGGACGAGGAGCGACAACCCATTCCCTTCCGCGGTGTCGCGGAAGACTCCCTACCCTATGATTCGCGCTAATGCGCGTATTCATGGACGCTTCCGCATGGGTGGCGAAAGCCATTGCGACCGACCACTGGGCCAGTGACTTTCGCCACCTGATGCGGCAACTGCACGGGCAGCAGCTGGAAATCGTCAC
>CAZDZP010000159.1:0-6154 GCA_964509855.1 uncultured Anaerolineaceae bacterium
TCGACAACGGCGCCGCTCCCCTTCGCCAGTGCCAGTACTCCACCGGGATTCGCGAAGGGTGCGGTGTACTCCAGGAGTTCGCGAAGCTCGGCTACTGCTTTCGCGGTCACGAGTCCTGCCGTATCCCGCAAAGGACCGCGGCCGGCAACCTCTGCTCGCTCCGCGTAGACCGCTACGTTGGCCAGTCCCATTTCGTCGGCGAATTCACGCAGGAGCTTCGCACGTTTCTCCAGCGACTCGACCAGCGCGACTGGCCAATCCTCCATGACTGCCGCAATCACCAGCCCGGGGAAGCCCCCGCCGCTCCCGACATCCACCACAGGCCCAACTGCGCCATGCTCCACGGCGATGCGAAGCGACTCAAGCGACTCGGCATAGAGGCGGCGAACTGATTCCTCCGCCGACACAGCGGTCGTGCGGACCCGACCTTCGGCTTCACGCAGCAACGCATGGTGCTTTTGGAGCAGCGGCAACCACCGATCCGCGTCAGCGAAACCCGGGAACAGCCCGGGTAAGTGTTCCCATAACAAACTTGAATGGACTGGTCCCATATAAGCCGCGCCAATGCTACCGTAGAAACGTGACTGAGCAGCAAACTTCGGCTACGGCTTCAACAACGACCCTTGGAGAAGCGCTCCAGGAATACCTCGAGTATCTCAAGCCCGAGATTCGCGTCCGCAACGGGGGCTACGTCCGCAAGTACGTCGAGTTCGCGGGCCAGGATGTCTGGATTAGCAGCATCACCGGTAGCCACGTTGAGTACTACCGCGACTCCCAGATTCAATCCACCGATCCCGCAGCGCCGGAACGCGTTGCTGCCCTGAAGGACTGGTTCCAGTTCCTGAAGAAGCGGAACTATACCGAAGCCAACTTCGGTATCCACGTGCGAGTGAAGAAGACGGGCACGCGAGCAGGCAACGCTGCCGCCCAGGTTCGCATCGAACAGCAATCTATCGAAATGACCGCCGAAGGCATCGAGGGACTTCAGAACGAACTGAAGGAACTGCAGGAAGCCCGCCCGGTAATCATCAAGTCGATCCAGGAAGCCCGCGAAGACAAGGACTTCCGTGAAAACTCGCCGCTTGAAGCCGCGCGTGAAGCACTCGCCTTCAACGAACAGCGCCAGCGTGAAATTGAAACGGTGCTCAAGCGCGCCGTCATCAACGAAGCCGGCGTGGGCGACCTTTCGTCCATTGGCTCCTTCGTGACCGTCACCCGCCTGGACAACAACAGCACCGTGGTCTGGAAGCTGGTAGGCGCGCGCGAAGCGAATGCCACCGAAAAGAAGATCTCTGTAGAGTCCCCGGTTGGCAAGGCGCTGCTCGCAAAGCGCGCGGGCGACACTGTCACGGTTGAAGCTCCATCCGGCGTGCTCGAGTTCCGCATTGACGAAGTGAAGCAGGCCTAGCCGCCGTTCGACGAAGCCACGAATGGCCCACCATGCGCCTTTGCATTGGTGGGCTTTTTCGTGTCCCGTAAGCGTGCCCCAATTGCCAACAGGAAACGGCCGGAAGACCCAAGACCCAACACCAGTGATGGCCGACAATAGGGGTTGGGGACAGAGGGCGCGGGAGGATTCGTTTTGGCGTTTCGCAGGTTTCTTATTGTGCCGGTACTGCTCGGGGCCGCGGTGCTCGCGGCTTGCCAGGCATCGGATGAGCCCGAACCATCGGACAAGGTCCCGGAAGGTTCGCCCTACATGGACCAACGCGGTCTCGCTTTCCGCCCGTCCAACCTGACGGTGCAGGCGGGCGAACAGGTCTATTTCCTGAACAACGAAACGGCGCTCCACAACGTGGTCGTCGAAGGCGAAGACATCTCCGGGAATATGCGCAACGGCGATGTTGTTGTGTACGTGTTCGAAGAGGCGGGAGAGTACGCCGTCACCTGTGACTACCACCCGCAGATGAAGGCCACGATCATCGTCGAATAGCCCGGCCCAGAAGCGGACGCAGGGGCGGCGTTCGGCTAAGGTTTGCCGCATGCCTTCGCGAATCCTGTTTCGTGGCGCACGTGTCGTCCTTGATGGCGAACTAGCGCCCCTCGATGTTCTGTGCGAGGAAGGTCGCATCGTCTCCGTGGCTGCCCAACTCGACGCCGGTGGTGCCGAACTCGTCGATGCCGCGGGGCACACACTCGGGCCGGGCTTCGTCGATGTGCATGTGCACGGCGGCGGCGGTTCTTCGTTCTTTACTCGCGATGCCCAGCGTCTCGCGGCCTATAGTGCCTGGGCTCCCGGCGCCGGCGTAACCTCGTACCTCGTGAGCACGGCCGGGCGCCACCCGGCGGACCTGCTCCGCACGCTCGAAGGGCTGGCTCCTGCCATCGGGCACGCCCCCGGGGCCGAATCGCTTGGTTTTCATCTCGAAGGGCCGTTCATCAACCCCCAGCGCAAAGGGGCATTCGATGCCGCCACGCTGCAGCCGCCGTCCACCTCCGGTCTGGAGCGCGCTTTCGACGTCGCCGAAGGGAAGGTTCGCCAGGTGACGCTCGCTCCCGAACTCCCGGGCGCGGCGGAGCTTGTCGAACTGTGTGCTCGCCGTGGTGCGGTTGCCGCGATGGGGCACAGCGACGCCACCTATGCTGAAGCCGGCGCCGCTATCAATGCGGGTGCGTCACATGTCACCCATCTCTTCAACGCCATGCGGCCGCTTCATCAACGTGAAGGCGGTATCGCGGCCGCCGGGCTGCTGGACGATCGCGTCACCTGCGAGCTCATCTGCGATACCGAACACGTTTCGGTGGAGATGCTCCGGCTCGCGTTCCGAATGCTCGGGTCGCGCCGCATGGTTTGCGTGACTGACAACATGCACCTCGCCGGCACACCAGCGACGCGGACTGAATTCATGAACGGCTCGGTTTCGGTGCAGGGCGATGCTGCGCGCAAGGACGACGGCACGCTCGTGGGCAGCGTCCTTCCCATGGACGGTCACTTCCGCAACCTCGTCGAGCGCGTCGGGCTGACCGTTGCTGAGGCCTTCCAGGTGTGCTCGACGAACCCGGCAGCTGTCGCGGGGGTTGCTGGGCGAAAAGGTCGCATCGCTCCCGGGTTCGATGCGGACCTCGTCCTCCTGGACTCGAGCCACCACGTCGTGTCGACCTATTGCCGGGGTTTGCTCGCCTATACGTCGCCCGCGTCGACAGGCCCGGCGAGGGAGTGATGGACAAGGAACTGATCCACCAGGGTGTGGAACGCCTCCGGTTGCTCTTCGGCAGGCATATGGCCGGTTTGTTCCATCACTTCCAGCCTTGACTCCCGCACGCCGGACCGGATCGTCTCACTGACCGCGATTGGCATCGCCTTGTCGCCGGCGCCGCAGACAAGCAACGTTGGCACGTCCAGCGTCGAAAGGTCGATCCGGGGGTCAGCCGCAGCGCAGTGGGCGAGCCGAACGAGGCACTTCGCCGTCCCCGGTTGGGCCAGCGGCGCGACATAAATCTGGACAACTGCGTCATCTACCCAGGATGGGTCGTAGGACATCTGCCGCAACCCGCTGCCTACCACGCGGCTGATGATTCGCGGGTTGCGTTCCATCATCGGACCCAACAGGTTGAGCCCCCACATCCGCCGCTCCGCCTTCTGCCAGGTCGATTCGCCATTCGGGTCTACCGAGCCCACCAGGACCAGTGCGCTGACTCTTTCCGGGTAGCGAACGGCGGCGCGCAAGGCGATTCCGCCTCCCATGGAATGGCCCACCAGCGTGGCTGTTTCGATTCCAAGTTCGTCCATTAGCCGAATCACCCGCTGAGCATGGTCTTCATGGCCAAGGGAAAGAGTGGCATCCCGGGAACTCCACCCGAAACCGGGCAGGTCTAGCGCCACCACGCGGTGGGTCTTGCCAAAGTGTTCGAGCGCGAACCGCCAGCTACCGGTGTTGCCGCCGAATCCATGGATGAACACCATCGCGGCGCCGGCTCCACGGTCGACGTAGTGAATCGTCTCGCCATCGATGACGCGGAGTGTGCCGGGAAGCGGCAATGGTCGTGGCTTCTGCCGGACCTGCCTGGAAACACCACCCAATACCGCTAGCCCTGCAACAACAGCCAGTCCCGTGCGTTTGTTGATCATCCCCTGTGCTCCAACGCGAACTTCTCTAGCTGACTACGCAGCGTTTGAACGGCCTCGCCCATCCTTGGCCCGTACCACCATAGGAGTTGTCCATCGACTACAAGTGCTGGTGCGATGTGCGTGAACTCCGGCACATGGTCGGCGCGAAAACGATAGGGCTCGTCGGGCAGCAGGACCAGGTCTGGCTTCGCCTCATCGACATCCGCCATGGTCACTTCCGGGTAGCGGGCGCGGTCGCCAAAAACGTTGAGGCCCCCGGCCAGGCGAAGCACATCGCTGCCGTAGCAGTCACCTCCCATAGCCATGAGCGGCGTCCGCCAGATGGGGACGAATACTCTCACCGTCGGTTCACACGTGGCGGTGATTGCGGTCGCGACCTCGCTGTAAAGCTGCCGCGCGCGGTCTTCGCAGCCAAGCACAACTCCAAGCTGCAGCGCCATCTGTAGCGCGTCCTTCACGGACGCGGGGTCGGTCACGAGCACCCGCAGTCCGAGCGCCCGGAGCGCTTCCACGTCCTCGCGCCGATTCTCTTCCTTATTCGCGAGCACAAGGTCCGGCGCCAGCCCTGCAATCGCTGGGATGTTCGGGTCCTTGGTGCCGCCAACGTCGTGGGCGAAGTGAGCGAGTTCCGGAGGCTGAACGCAGAAACGCGTTCGTCCCACCAGCCGGTCGCCGGCGCCCAACCACCAGACCAGCTCGCTCACGCTGGGGACGAGCGACACGATGCGTTGCGGAAATCCCATCGTTTCAGCGTACCCGGTTCGCGATTGGCGCCCAAGAAGAACGGGCGGTTCAAGTGAACCGCCCGCAGGCGAGGCAAATCGGAACAGGCCATGGGCCTATGTCCTGGCTATTGGTTGGCGGCCGCTCCGAGGGTGACGCTGAGTTCGGTGCGCGACCCGTTGCGGTAAACCTCAACGTCAACGGTTTCGCCGGGGTCGTACACGACCATCGCCACCGCGAGGTCCGACTCATCCTGGATATCGGTGTCGCCGACGCGGACGATCACGTCGCTCGGCAGCATGCCGCCGACCGACGCCGGTCCCCCGCCGGAAACGTCGTTCACAAGGATGCCGGTTTGGGAGCGGTCGAGTCCCAGGGTTTCCGCTTGCGACGGCCGCAGCGCTGCGAAGGAGCCAATCCCGAGGAACGCCCGCCGAACCTCGCCCGTTTCTCGGATCTCCGCGTAGACCGCGGCGATGGTGTCGGCGCCAACGGCAAAGCCGATGTTCTGGGCGAGACCGGTTGATGAGGTACGGTCCGGCGCCAACGAGGTATTCACGCCCACGACCTTGCCTTCGTAGTTCACCAGCGGGCCGCCGCTGTTTCCGTGGTTGATTGCAGTATCCGTCTGAATGGCGCCGAGAATCCCGGAACTCTGGATAGGGCGGTTCTTCGCGCTCACGATGCCACGAGTCACCGAAGGAGGCCCGCTGCCACCGGTAAGGTCGAGGGCGAATCCGATGGCCACCACGTCCTGGCCCACACCAACGTCGTCGAGGTCTGCCAATTCAAGCGCCTGCAGTTCGGCGCTCGTTTCAATCTTGAGCACTGCGAGGTCCGCTCGAGGGTCGATACCGACCACCACCGCCGGCAACCGTGCGCCGTCGGCGAGAGTAACCGTCACGTCGTTCAGCCCGGCTTCCACGACGTGGTAGTTGGTGACGATGTAGCCGTCGCTGTCGATGATGAACCCGCTGCCGACACCGCTGAGAATCGCGACGCGCACGACCGATTCGCTTGCGTACTCAACAAGTTCCTCCGTGGTGGCGTAAGCGGATTCGTTGGCATCGTCGTCGTCCCGGCTTGGCTGGGACAACGGCGGGGCGGTGGGTTCGGGCGCCGCGACGGTGCTCCGCGCTAGGTCGCGGCCGGTGTCCTCTTCCGGGCTTTCGAGCGAAGAACAGGCAGTCCCGAGCGCCAGGACTCCCGAGACAACCACCGCACTAAGCAGGCGATGGTTCGCAATTCGTTTCATTGGTGAGACCCCAAGTCTGGTACGTTGCCCTAGTGTTAGCCACGGGGCGGTAACCTGCAGTAAACCGGCACACCACTGGGATCGGCCAGGTAAAGGTCCTGTGCTAG
>CAZDZP010000160.1:0-6136 GCA_964509855.1 uncultured Anaerolineaceae bacterium
GGGGACAGAAAGAGGCAATTCGGAATGGTAAGTGCAACTCGAGCGGTGGTTTGGTTCGCGGATGTGGGCAAGGACGACCTTGGCCTGGTGGGTGGCAAGGGTGCCAATCTTGGCGAACTGACGAAGGCCCGTATTCCTGTACCCCCGGGCTACATCGTCACCGCTGACACGTACTTCGCTTTCCTCAACAGCTCCGGGCTCGAGCCGCTGATTACCAAGGACCTATTCAACCTCAACGTGAACGACTCCCGGGACCTGGGTGAGCGCGCTGCCCGCATTCGCAAGCGCATCATGGACGCGCCCATGCCTCCCGCGATTGCCAGCCAGATCGCTGCCGCCTATCGGGAACTCGGCGAAGGTCCTGTGGCGGTGCGTTCTTCGGCCACAGCGGAAGACCTGCCGGATGCCAGCTTCGCCGGTCAGCAGAGCACCTTCCTGAATGTGGTCGGTGCCGAAAACGTGGTCCGCGCCGTACAGGCGTGCTGGGCTTCCCTTTTCGAAGCGCGTGCGATTTTCTATCGCGAAGACGCGGGTTACGACCACATCAAGGTCGGCCTGGCAGTGCCGGTGCAGCGCATGGTGCAGTCGGAAAAGTCCGGAGTTATGTTCACCGTCGAACCGGTGTCGTCCGACGCCAGCAAGATCACCATCGAAGCGGTCTACGGGCTGGGCGAGGCGATCGTTTCGGGCGAAGTGTCCCCGGACCTCTACATCGTGGAAAAGGAATCGCTGGGCATTCTCAGCATGGCGACCGCGCCACAGGAGAGGATGATCAGCCGGGCGGATCTTTCAGATGGTTCGCACGAGACGGCAAACGCGTGGCTGCCGGTCGCGCCGGAACTCGTGAACGCTCCGAAGCTGACGGAGGACGAGATACGCGAACTGGCGCGCATCGGCCGGCGCGTTGAGGACTACTACGGGAAGCCGCAGGACATCGAGTGGGCGTACGAAAACGGCCAGTTCCTGCTCACGCAGTCGCGTCCTGTGACCACGATGCGGGATTCGAAGCACAGCCAGGATGACGCCGAGGAGGAGACCGCGCCTATCATAGTGAGCGGCCAGCCGGCGAGCCCTGGTGTTGGCTTCGGCAAAGTGCGCATCGTGCTCGACCCGAGCGACATCGACATCGTGCAGCCGGGGGACGTTCTCGTTTCCGAAATGACCACTCCCGACTTCGTGCCGGCGATGAAGCGCGCATCGGCGATCGTGACTGAACGTGGTGGGCGAACCTGCCATGCCGCGATAGTCAGCCGCGAACTGGGAATTCCCTGCGTGGTTGGCACCAGCGGGGCGACAACGACACTACCTGTGGATAGCGAAGTCACCGTGGACGGGGCGCAGGGCCACGTCTACGAAGGGCGTGCGGAGGCTCGTCTGGCCTGGGCGGAACGGGAAAAGCGGCGCTGGGAAACTGCGGCCGCTGTGAACACCACGACGAAGCTGTTCGTGAACCTGGCGGAGCCCGAGTTGGCGGACCGGGTGGCGCAGCGCCGTGTCGACGGAGTGGGGCTCCTGCGCGCTGAGTTCATCGTCGCACAGATTGGCGTCCACCCGCGGACGTTCATCGAAGAGGGCCAGCCCGAGGAGTACACGCGCCAGCTGGCCGCGGGTATCCGGGAATTCTGCAACGCCTTCGCGCCACGACCGGTGGTGTACCGCCTCACCGACTTCAAGACGAATGAGTACGCGAACCTGCGCGGCGGTGCGAAGTATGAACACACCGAGGAGAACCCGATGATCGGGTTCCGTGGCGCCAGCCGTTATGTCCTCGAACCGGACGTGTTCAAGCTTGAGTTGGAAGCCATCAAGCAGGTGCGCAAGGAATTCACCAACCTCTACGTGATGGTGCCCTTCGTGCGCACGCCAGCGGAACTGAAGGGCGTGAAGCAGCTCATGGCGGAACACGGGCTGATTCGTTCCGAGGATTTCAAGCTGTGGATGATGGTCGAGGTCCCGGCGAACGTGATCATCCTCGATTCGTTCATCGATGTCGGCATCGACGGGATTTCCATCGGTTCGAACGACCTCACGCAGTTGGTGCTCGGCATTGATCGCGACAGCGAAAAGCTGGCCGAGACCTTCGACGAACGCAACGAAGCTGTGATGGCCGCGATCCAGACCGCGGTTACCGTGGCGCGCCGGCGTGGACTCACGGTTTCGATTTGCGGGCAGGCGCCGAGCGTCTACCCAGAGGTGACGGAGAAGCTGGTGGAGTGGGGCGCGACGAGCGTCAGCGTCAGCCCGGACATGATCGACCAGACGCGGCAGATCATCGCCAACGCGGAACAGAAGCTCGGTCGCGCGCCGAAGTAGGGTGCGCCGTTAATGCGCAGTGCCATGCATAGGCTCTTCCCGGACTAGAATGCGGTCCGTGGACCTCAACGCCGTTCCCCAACGCCTGGAGCAACGCGAGGAACTCCTGAGTCCCTTCGCCGCCCGCACAGCCACCAGCCGCGGGCGGAAGGTGGAGGAGGAACGGTCGCCGCTGCGCACGGAGTTCCAGCGCGATCGCGACCGCATTCTCCACACCAAGGCGTTCCGGCGGCTGAAGCACAAGACACAGGTGTTCATCGCGCCGCAGCAGGACCATTTCGTCACGCGGCTAACGCACACGCTGGAAGTGGCGCAGGTCGCTCGCACTGTTGCCCGCGCGCTCAACCTCAACGAAGACCTCGCGGAGGCTGCCGCCCTGGGGCACGACATTGGGCACGGGCCCTTCGGCCACGCGGGCGAAGAAGCGCTCGCGGAATGCCTGCCGGAAGGTTTCCGGCACAACATCCATTCGGTGCGGGTACTGGATGTGCTGGAAAACGGTGGAAAAGGCCTGAACCTCACCTTCGAGGTGCTGGACGCGATCGAGCGCAGCAGCAAGATACGCGGCGACATTTTCGCGGAGGCATGGGGTGTGCCCGTCACTCTCGAGGGCCAGGTGGTGAAGACGGCGGACGCCATCGCGTACGTGAACCACGACATCCTCGATGCAATCCGCGCGGGCGTGATCGCTGAATCGGACATCCCAGATGCGGCTCGGCGAGAACTGGGGTCCACCCATAGCGAGCGGCTGGACACGCTCATCAGCGACCTCGTGGAGGCGAGCTGGGACGCGACCGGGGAGACGGAAGCCGCGGACACTCCCCTCATTCGATTCAGCCCACGCATCGAGGCTGTTGCGAACGAATTGCGGGAGTTCATGTTCGCTCGGGTCTACCTGTTCGGTCGCACTCGCACGGAGGCTGAACGGGGAAAGCAGGTGGTGAAGTTCCTCTATCAACACTTCGTGAACCACCCTGGTGAGATAAGCGACGGATTCGCCCTGGCGGGCGACCCGCCGGAGCGGCGCGGAGCGGACTTCGTCAGCGGCATGACGGATCGCTATGCGCTCAGGGTTGCCCGTGAACTTGGTTCGGCCGATGCTGCGGCGTGGCCATGGCAGTAAGGCACCGGCAAGGTTAGCGGCGCGTTAATTGCCCCAAGGGGTCCACAGCTTCAATAATCGTGCGGGGTGGTCACGGGCCGAAACATGACTGAACGCCAACAACCGTACCCTCCGGGCGAGCCTGTAATAGGGGGCTCGCCGGATGACTATGGTGATTCCAGCGCTTCCCTGGACGACTTCGATGACGAGTACATCGGGGCGCCTGTTGCTGCGCCTCCCGAAACCGGCATAGGCAGCGACAGCTGGTATGACGGCGACGACGAGGGTTACCAGGACCCGTACGACGATTATTTCTACGACGAATACTACGAGAACGAACCCGCACGGCAGCCCCTCTTTTATGTCTTCATCGGACTCGCCGTGCTGCTTGGTGGGGTCCTCGTCTTCTTCCTCTTCCAGGCGTTTTCTGGCGGCGACGGCGGCACCCCCGCTGCGCCAACGCCGGACTTCAACGTCGCTATCGACGGAGTGGAAAGCGACCAGCGCGTATCGGTACGACAGGATGTCGAAGTTCGGGTGCTGGCCAACGCAACGGAGCAAATCGTGCTGCTCGAACTCCTCCTCGACGGCGAAGTGGTTGATGATGCGGCCTTCTCCGAACCGCCATCTGATGGCATCTATCGCTCGACACTGGTCTTTCGCGTTGAGGAAACGGGGAACTATGCCCTGGCTGCGCGCGCGACATCGGAGTCAGGAGCGCGGCGTACCTCAAATGACATCAATGTGATTGCGGTTGAATCGATCGACGAACGGCCGGTGCGGATCACGGCCGAAGTCGTGACGAGCGCCAACACCCGGCAAGGCCCTGGCGAGGAGTTCGACGCGGTTGAAACCCTCAGCCCCGGGACGGTGGTGACCGTCGTCGGGCGCACGCGCAACAGTGAGTGGCTCCTGCTCGACGATGACACGTGGATTCGGCGCGCTGCCGTGCAACTCTCGGAGTCCGCAGATCTCGCGCCTGTGCGCGAGCCAACCCCGCTACCTCAGCCCACCGCTACGCCGCGGCCCGAAGAAACGGAGACGCCAATCCCGACGCCAGCGGGCGACCTCCCTGACCTTTCCCCGATTGATGCGTCACTCGCAGGCGGAGGGAGCGTTCTGCGCGTGTCCATCGCGAACCTCGGCTCCGGTTCCTACGACGGGCCGCTGGTGGTTCGTGTCACCGGACTCGATACGGGGCTCGAACGGGTATTCAATGTGTCGGTTGGTGCCAACGGGTCGACGACCGTCGAATTCTCCCTGCCGACGCCGCAAACCGAGGCGGCAACGGTCCAGGTAGCGGTCGATCCGGACAACGTTATCGAGGAATCAGGCGAAGACAACAACATTGCAACCTTCTCGCTTGCGCCCGCGGCGGAGCCGCCCGAGTTGGTAATCGCCGGCGTCGACGTGTCTGAGACCACCGTCACGGTGACCATCAGCAATAGCGGGGGGAACCTCGCACCTTCGCAGGTCGTGGTTACTGTGTCCCTGGCCGGTGCTCAGACCAGCTCGGCTGGAACGATCGCGCTTGCCAATGGACAGAGCCAGTCTTTCCAGACGCTGCGTCCTGCCGGCAGCGGCCTGGCGACGATTTCCGTCACCGTGGGCGGACAGGAAGTGGCGTCTACAACGGTTGAGATTGCAGGAGCGCCCGAAGAGCCAACTGCGACACCTGAAGACGCGGACGATAACGGAGACTGATTTCCTGAACGTTCAGGGCGGTTCGGCAACCGCCTGAACGCTCTACGATGACTGCAATGGACCCTGTCGCAGAGATCAAGGCCCGGCTCGATATCGCCGAGTACATCGGGCGCACGGTGAACCTGCAGCGCGCCGGGAGAAACCTGCGCGGACTCTGCCCTTTCCATTCCGAGAAGACGCCGTCGTTCTATGTGACGCCCGACCGGGGAACATGGCGCTGCTATGGCACCTGTGGCGAAGGCGGCGATATCTTCACCTTCGTCCAAAAACGTACCGGACAGGACTTTCGCGGAGCGCTGATCGAACTCGCGGAGGCGGCGGGGGTGCAACTTGACCCTGCCGGAGCGCAACAGCGCAGCCGGCGCGACCACCTCGCGGCAATCGTTTCAGCAACGGTCGACTACTACCAGCGCCAGCTTGCAAGCCCCGACGGGGAAGCGGCCCGGGCCTATATCGAAGAATCGCGCGGGATACGCAAGGAGACTGTCGAAGCCTTCCGTCTAGGCTGGGCGCCAGACGAATGGCGTGCGCTGCGCGACTATCTTCTCGCACGCGGCTACACCGATGCCGACGCGGTGGCGGCCGGCGTGCTGGTGGAAAGCGAGGGCGGCAGCGCTCCCTACGACAGGTTTCGTGGACGCGTGATCATCCCTATCTCAGATGAGCGCGGAGTCTTCGTGGGGCTTGGTGGGCGTGGCATCCATGGTGAGGAACCGAAGTACCTCAACTCGCCGCAGACGGAGCTGTTCGACAAGGGCAAGACGCTCTTTGGACTGAATCTCGCTTCGGAGACGGCGCGGGCGACGGGGACCATCGTGGTGGTTGAGGGGTACATGGACGTCATCGGGCCGTGGCAGGCGGGATTCCCGAACACCGTCGCTACGATGGGCACGTCGCTCACCGAAGATCATGCGGCGCTGCTTCGACGATTCGCCCGCAGGGTGGTACTGGCCATGGACCCGGATGCCGCGGGCCAGGCAGCGGCTGAACGAGCCGGCTCGCTGTTTGCTCTCACCA
>CAZDZP010000161.1:0-1399 GCA_964509855.1 uncultured Anaerolineaceae bacterium
CTGTGCTCACCGATGCCGAGGGCAACCCCCTTTCGGAACGAAAGATACGTGCCAAGCGCATGCGCGCCGAGAAAGACGCGAAGGCGGCTCAGGATGCCGGCCAGCCCATCCCCGGCGACGTGATGGAAGTTCTCGTCGCGACTGGTTCGGACATGGCCCCCGCCGAAGCGCGCGCTGCCGCGTCCGCTGGCGCCGCCGCCCCAGCCAACGTCCCAACGCTCACCGACGCCGAGGGCAACCCGCTTTCCGAACGGAAGATTCGCGCCAAGCGCATGCGCGCCGAAAAGGACGCGAAGGCTGCGCAGGACGCCGGACAGCCCATTCCCCCTGATGTGATGGAAGTGCTCGTGGCGACCGGTTCGGATATGGCCCCTGCACCAGCCGCTGGTGCTGCACCGGCAGCAGCTGCGGCCGCCCCTGAAGCTACCCTTACCGACGCCGAAGGCAACCCGCTTTCGCCGAACAAGGTGCGGGCGAGGCGCATGCGCGCAATCAAAGATGCGAAGGAACACCTTGCGAAGGGTGAGGCAATTCCCGCGGAGCTGGCGGCCACGATCCAACAGCTTGGTGGCGAAGTGCCAACGAGCGCGGACTAGTGCCGCGACGCGAGTCTCCAATCGGCGTCTTCGATTCGCCGGGCCGAGACCGTTAGCGCGGAATCTGTACAATCCGCCACCGGGCCTGGTCTTTCCCCGTGCCCGGGGCCAATCATGCGGCGTCCCAAGTGGGCGGCGCGCCAAGGAGCGTAGTAGTGGCGACTGAAGTCCTCTGGTGGATCTTCGCCGCAGGTATGGTTGGCGCAGCCCTTGGCGTTGTGGGCTCTCGCTCCGTTATTCATTCCGCCATCTTCCTCATTCTGAGCCTGGGTGGCGTGGCTGTGATGTACGTCATCCTGACTGTGGAATTCCTGGCTCTCGCTCAGTTGCTTGTCTATGGCGGCGGCGTCGCTGTCCTGTTGCTCCTGGCGCTCATGTTGACGCGACAGGCGCAGGGCAACGAGCGCGAAGAGGTGAACGGTCCGCAGGCTCCCTTCGCGGCCCTTGCAGCCGTGGCCCTCGCCGCGATTCTCGTTGGTGTTGGCATCACGACTGCGTGGCCTGGCGACACCGACGCGCCCACGCTCATCCCGACGGAATTGATAAGCGTGGTGATGTTCGAAACCTTCGCGCCCGCCTTCCTCCTCGTGGCGGTGCTCTTGCTGGTAGCAGTGGTTGGAGCCATCATCCTTGCCCGGCAGGAGGACCCAGAGTAGCCCTATGGTCCCGCTGGAAAACTACCTTGCACTGAGTGGAATCGTCTTCGCGATTGGCGTCTACGGCGTCCTCGCGAGGCGGAACGCTATCCTCATTCTGATGAGCGTCGAACTCATGCTGAACGCTGTCAGCATCAACTTCGTCGC
>CAZDZP010000161.1:1499-6116 GCA_964509855.1 uncultured Anaerolineaceae bacterium
ATGTTCCTCGTGCTCGCCCTTTTTGGCCGCTACTTGCCGCGCCAGGGTGACTACCTGGGCGTGCTCGCGATCCTGTCGTCGTTCGTCCTGTACTTCTTCGTACTTGCCGACTTCCTGAAAGACGCCGTCTTCACCGACGAGGCCATGCCGAATGTCGTGAAGAGTATCGAGTGGACGCAAATCGGTGATTTCGTGCTCGAAATGGGCATCTTCATCGATCCCATCACCATCCTGATGATGGGCGTCATCACCACCGTGGCCCTGATGGTGAACATCTTCTCCATCGGCTACATGAAGGGTGAGCCGCGCTACTTCTGGTACTTCGCCCTCCTCCAGGGCTTCGTCGCGTCCATGCTCCTCCTGGTCATGGCCGACAACCTGCTGCTCGTGTACGTCGCCTGGGAGCTCGTGGGCGTTTCGTCCTTCCTGCTCATCGGGTTCTATTGGGACCGTCGTTCCGCCGTTGAAGCTGCCAAGAAAGCATTCATCACCACACGCGTTGGCGATGTCGGCCTCCTCATCGGCATCATCCTGCTCTATAAAGGTGCCGGTTCGTTCAGCATCACCGAGATCATCGACTACGCCCAGGCCGGTGGTTACAGCGGGACATACTTGCTCGTCGCATCGCTTTTCGTGTTCCTCGGCTGTATGGGCAAGAGCGCCCAGGTGCCCTTCCACGTTTGGCTCCCCGACGCCATGGAAGGCCCGACGCCCGTTTCCGCGCTCATCCATGCGGCAACAATGGTCGTCGCGGGTGTCTACCTGACGGCGCGGCTCCTCCCCGTCTTCGAAGTCGCCGACGGCATGCTGCTCACGATTGCCATTGTCGGCCTCATCACCGCGCTCATGACCGGCGCCATCGCCCTCGTCCAGACCGACATCAAGAAGGTGTTGGCGTATTCCACCGTTGGTCAGCTCGGATTCATGTTCATAGCCCTTGGCGCGGGGCACCCGGACGTGGCGATGTTCCACCTCATGACGCACGCCTTCTTCAAGGCGCTTCTCTTCCTCGGTAGCGGTTCCGTGATTCATGCGACCCACCACAACCAGGAGATGAACAAGCTGGGCGGACTATGGAAGAAGATGCCCATTACGGGCACCACCTTCCTTATCGGTTCGCTCGCGCTGGCCGGCCTGCCCCCGCTAGCAGGCTTCTGGTCCAAGGACGAAATCTGGGTATACGCGGCAGGCGAATACGGCGCCTGGATGACGATCCTGTTCGGCATCGCCGCCGTGATGACGGCCTTCTACACCACCCGCCTGTTCATCCGCACCTTCATGGGCAAGCCCCAGGACCAGGACGTGTATGACCACACGCACGAATCCGGCGTCTCGATGACCTTCCCGCTGGTGTTCCTTGCCATCCTCGCCGTGATTTCAGGGTTCGTCGTTTTCAATGGCGTTGGCACAGCGCTCGGCTTCCCGGGCGGCCTTCCAGAGTTCATCTACGCCCACGGTCCACACGAGTACTACATCAACTGGGCGTTCGCAGGTGCGTCACTCGCTGCCGCGACGGTCGGCATTTTCGCCGGGGCATGGTTCTATTGGAACGGGCGGCTCGACCGTTCGACGCAGATGGCCGAGTTCCAGCCCGGTGTCTACGACATGCTGCAGAACAAGTTCTACTGGGACGAGATGTATCAGCACCTCATCGATAAGGGGGTGCTGGGACTCAGCTACATCACGAGTTGGTTCGACCGCTACGTAGTCAACGACACCGGAGTCGATGGCACCGCCCAGATGACCTCGTACAGCGGCTTCCTTCTTAAACATCTTCAGACCGGCAAGGTACCGAACTACGCCATGAGCATCGCGCTCGGTGTAATCGTGCTCGCTGTCGCCGGTCTCGCGGTGAGGGGCTAGTTCATGACCTTTGACGAAGGCCAGGGCTACGTCGTCCTTGGGACGCTTCTGCTGCCATTGTTCGCGGCGCTTGTCATTCTGCTCATTCCGGGCAGTCAGAAACAGGCCATTCGCTGGGTATCAATGGTTACCGGCGCGATCCTGCTCGGACTCTCCACGTATATCTTCGTGGCCTACCAGGCTGGCGGCGACATCTTCCAGATGCGCCTGCGCTGGGACTGGATATCCAACGTTTCGTTCCTTGGCGAAGATGGCATCACGCTCTACCTGGGCGTCGACGGCATTTCCGCTCTTATGGCGCTGCTCACCGGCATCGTTGCCTACGCGGGCACGCTCGTTTGCATCAAGATCGACTACCGCCCGAAGGATTTCTTCATCCTGATGTGGGTGTTGATCGGCGGCGTCTATGGCACCTTCTTCTCGCTCGACCTCTTCTTTTTCTTCTTCTTCTACGAACTCGCCGTGGTGCCGCTCTACCTGCTCGTAGGCGTTTGGGGTTCGACGCGCAAGGAATACGGCGCGATGAAGCTGACCCTGATGCTGGTCGGCGGTTCGGTGCTGATGTGGATCGGTATCTTCGCGGTCGTCGCCGAAGCCAATCTCGGTACCTTCAGTCTTCCCGAACTCTGGGCAGCGGGAGAATCCGGTGCGCTCAGCCCCGGTTTCCAGAAGACCTTCTTCCCGTTCTTTGTCATCGGTTGTGGCGTGCTGGCCGCACTCTGGCCATTCCACACATGGTCTCCCGACGGTCACATGTCCGCCCCGACTGCCGTCTCGATGATCCACGCGGGCGTTCTAATGAAGCTCGGTGCATTCGGCATCATCCGCCTTGGCATTCAGCTTCTGCCCGAAGGCGCGGAATTTTGGATGCCGGCGCTCATGGTGCTCGGGACTATCGGCGCGCTCTACGGCGCCATCGGCGCGCTCACCCAGCGCGACTTCAAGCTCATCTCCGGCTACAGCTCGGTGAGCCACATGGGCTACGTGCTCATGGGCTTGGCGACGATGACAGCCCTTGGCGTCACCGGCGCCAGCCTCCAGATGTTCAGCCACGGCGTGATGACGGCCCTCGTCTTCCTCCTCATCGGTTCGCTCTACGACCAGGCGCACACTCGTGACCTAAAGGACTTTGGAGGTATCGCGAAAGTGATGCCGCTCTGGGTCATCGCCTACGTGATCGCTGGTATGGCGAACGTCGGTTTGCCAGGCCTTTCGGGCTTCACCGCCGAGTTCCACATTTTCGTTGCCACGTTCCAGACCTATCCGATATTCGGTGCGCTCGCGATTCTCGCGGCCGGTATCGCGGCGGCCTACATGCTCCGCATGTTCGCGGTGGTTTTCTTTGGGCCGCTCAATCCACGCTGGAAAGACCTGCGCGACGTCTCGCCAATGGAGACGCTTGCGGGCGCTCTGCTCATCGGCGCGATCGTCATCATGGGTGTGTGGTGGTCGCTCTTCACTGACCGCCTTGCGCCTACTATCACGAATCTGCCGGGGGTGAGTTAGCGTGCGCGACTACTCCCTGTTTATCCCCGAGTACATCCTTGCCATCTCAGCCATTGCCATCATCACCACGGAGATCATGTTTCCGCGAATGCGGCGGGACCTCCTCGCGTACCTGACGGCGGCCGCCGCGATAGCCGCAGGCATCGCCTCGCTCTTCTATATCGGCAACGACCCGAAGAGCTTCTCCAACATCGTCCAGGTCGACGACTTCACGACCTTCTTCCGCGTGCTGGGCACTTCGATCATCGCCATCACCGCGATTATTTCGGCGCAGCACATGCGAGAACGGACAACGGTTGCTGGCGAGTACTACGGTTTGCTGCTGATTGCAGGGATCGGACTCGTCGGCATGGCTTCGTCACGAGAACTGTTGACGGCCTACATCTCGCTCGAAATCCTGAGCTTCTCCCTCTACATTCTGGTGGGCTACCTCCGCCGGGACGTACGGAGCGCGGAAGCCAGCCTGAAGTACATCCTCCTCGGCGCCTTCGCTTCGGCGATGCTGCTTTACGGCATAAGCCTCATCTACGGCATGACGGGCAGCACCTTCTACGACGAGATCGCGACGGGCCTCGCGGGCCGCGGCGGTGATACCGATGCCGCAGTGGTCGTGGGCATGATGCTCATCATTGCTGGCGTGGGCTTCAAAGTTTCGGCCGCGCCGTTCCATATGTGGGCGCCGGACGCATACCAGGGCGCGCCTCTCCCAATTACCGCGTTCCTGTCTACGGCTTCGAAGGTGGCGGGTTTCGCGCTCATCCTGCGCCTCTTCACCAGCGCCTTCGTTGTCGACGGCGAGTCATGGAAGTGGGCCATCACCGGCCTGGCCGCGCTCACGATCATCGTTGGTAACCTGATAGCCATTCAGCAGACCGACCTCAAGAGGCTCGTCGCGTACTCCTCCATCGGCCAGGTCGGCTACATGCTCATCACCATCGCAGCGATCGGCTATGGCGATCCCGTCATAGGCGAAGCGGCTTCGAGTGCCTTGTTGCTGCACATCACGGGCTATGTGATCTCCACGCTGGCGCTGTTCACGGCGCTCACTGCCTACTACGACCGCACCGGCAAGGACTCGTCCATCTCCGGTATCCGCGGATTGGCCGAGACTCAACCGCTGCTAGCGCTCATTGTGACCGTTGCGCTCTTCTCCTTCGCCGGGTTGCCATTCTTTGCGGGCTTCGCAACGAAGCTCTTCCTGTTCCAGGCGGCCGCGCTCCATCAGGAACTGCTGTGGGTGGTCTCGCT
>CAZDZP010000162.1:0-6036 GCA_964509855.1 uncultured Anaerolineaceae bacterium
CGCGACGCGCGGTGCGTCTCCCGAGTGCCAGCGATTGCGGGCGATCTGCCTCGCGCTCCCGGGCGCGACCGAAAAGCTGGCCTGGGGAGAACCCACCTGGCGCGTGGGCGGTCGCATCTTCGCCCAGTTGGAAGACCACCACCACGACAGCGACCGCGTCGGCGTTTGGCTGAAAGCGCCCGAAGGAGCCCAGGAAGTGCTCGTTGGCGCGGCCCCAGACCGGTTCTATCGCCCGCCCTACGTCGGCCACAAGGGCTGGGTGGGCGTCTACCTTGATGTCCCGAACATCGAATGGGATGAACTGGCGGCGCTCTTCGAACAGAGCTACCGGATGCTGGCCCCGAAGCGGCTTCTCACCGAACTGGACGGTGGCCCGAATCAGTCCAGGCGGTGATGAATGCTGCGGGCCGCGCGACGACGCTTTGGGTCATAGCCGTAGATTGAGAGCGAAAGCCGGTGGCCCCGCCCCTCTTCGCGCGGGGTCACCTCAACGATGCCGAAGTTGTTCCTCGGCTCTACACCGTGGCGGCGGGCATCCGCATCGCGGCTCCCCAGGTTGATCGGCATCGTCGTAAACCGGTTGGCCAGCGTGTGCAGCACGCCGCCGGGCGACGACAGCGCGCTGCTCGTCCATTGCACAAACTCGCCGCCACGCGAACCCTTGCGGGAAACGGAAAACGCTGCGCCGGCATGCACATCGCCCGAAAGGATGGCCACGCCCCTTACCGGGTTCGCCGCCTGCCAATCGCAAACCATTTCCACCAATCGGTCGCGGTCGTCCGCGAAGGCTTTCGCGTCCCAACGGTCGCGGGCGTTGTCCCCCTCGTGACCGGGCAGGCGGTCCAGCATTCGCACGATGGTCGGCGAAAAATGCACCACGGGGATGCTGCAGCCAATGAACACGGTATCGACTTCGCGGGCGGCCGCTTCTTCCAGGAAGTTGGCGAACGCGGCCCATTGCTTCTCACCGATGACCTTCTCTTCGCAGTAGTTGCGCTCGCTGCGGAGGTCGAACACGAAGAATCCAGTGCTCGCGTACCAGAACGAGTAATCGAACGGTGGTTCATCGTTCAGAGTTGTCCCGGGGTTGCGGGAGTGCTGGTATTCCCGGTAGACCGCGAAGGCGGCCTTTGCGATGCGATGGTCCAGTTCACTTAGTTCGAGCTGAGCGCCGTAGCTATTGAAGATCTCGTGGTCGTCCCATATCAGGAACGAGGGGATCCCTTCCTGGAGGGCCCGGATGCCGGTCTGGTTGAAGTACCCCCGGTAGAGCTGCCGGTAGATGTCCAGGAGTTCCGCGTCCGAGACTTCCGGGTGGTCCTGTGCCCAGGCGCGGACGTCCACGTGCGGCATTTCGTCTGCGTACATCTGGTCGCCCAACAACAGGCCGAAGCGGGCATCGCGGCGTTTGGCCACGCCCAGCACGGCGCGATAGATCCCTGCCCGGGGGCTCTCCTGCATGACGTGCGTGCTGTCGCCGTCGAACGGCTGGTTGCAACTCCCGAACCAAAACGAAAACGCTTCCCGAGCGTCTTCGGCCGGTGCGAGGATCACGTCGCGCGACATTCCCGCAGCTTCCACGCGCGCTTCGCGGTCTTCGTAACCCCTGGGCACGGCAAGGTCGACGATGCCGATATGGTCCCGTTCGGAAAGCACAGAAACGCCAGTCTCGGCGAGAACGAATTCGCCGACCGACAACCGCACGACTGCATCGGTCTCGCCCGGCAGCCGCACCCAGGCGCGCACGTTGCCATGCGTCACGCCGCCGAGCACGAGCCAGCACTCTATTTCTCCATTGGGGAAGGCGAACTTTAGGTCGTCTGCGAGTGGCACTCAACGAGCGTACAGCGCGCCACGTTGAGGAAACACAGGCACCGGCGCCCCTTTTCTCCTTCCACCAGGTCGCGCATGATGCGGCCATTCGAAACTTGAAGCGGGAGGAAGACTCATGACCACGGACAAACCACTGGCAGGAAAGGTCGCGCTGGTGACCGGCGCAAGCCGCGGCATCGGCGCCGACGTCGCCAAACACCTGGGGGCGGCCGGCGCTTTCGTCGCCGTCACCGCCCGCACCGAAGAGGTGAGCGACCCTCGTCTTCCCGGCACCATCCACACCGTCGCCGCCGAAATCGAGTCAGCTGGCGGCACGGCCAGGGGCTTCCGCATGGACATGCGCGACGAAGCCAGCATCGTGGATGGCCTGAAGCAGGTGGTCGACCACTACGGCCGCGTCGACATCATCGTAAACAATGCAGCGCTGCTTGTGGGCGGAACGCTCGAAACCGTGAAGCCCCGCCACATTGAACTGCTCTACGAGATCAACCTGCGCGGCCCCATCACCCTGCTCCGTGAGGCAATTCCCCACATGCGGTCCGCGGGCGGTGGGCACATCATCAACGTGTCGTCGCGTGGGGCAGTCTTCCCGGGCCCGGGTCCCTACCCTGCCGAGGCGCGCAAGGGTGGCTGGCTCTACGGCGGGCTGAAGGCGGCGCTTGAGCGCATGTCCCAGGGCTGGGCCATCGACCTGCAGGGCGACAACATCTCAGTGAACGTGTTGTCACCCCAGGGGGTCATCCACACGCCCGGCAACAAGTTCGCCACGAACGACAAAGAGAACCCGGACACCGACTTCGAAGAAGCCGACAAGATGGGCAAGGCGGCTGTCTACATTTGCCAGCAGCCAATCGAGTTCACGGGCAACATTCTCTTCGATGAGCCGTTCTGCGCCGAAAAGGGGCTGTAGGCGCCCAAGGGAGTTGGACGGAGGCCGGGCTGCGCTATCGTGCTGGCGCCCTTCTATGCACCAGCACCACAGCTCGGCCCCCTTACCATGAGCATCGACAGAAGAGTCGGATTCGACAGGCCTTAGTAGCGGGTCGTGAGTACGATTCTCTCGTGCGCATCCAGCACCCCATCGTCGACGAAGCGCACACGTCCGCCCTTCGAAATGACCATTTCGATGATCTCGTCGACGGCGTCGTCGAGCACGTCAGGTGCGGTGGGGTCGTCGACGAGAGCAATCGACGTGCCGTCGTCGCTGACGCGCGCAGCCTGGTGGTAGTCCTGCTCCACAATCAGGAGCTGGCCGCGCCCTTCGTTTGCTGCTTGGTACACGGGCCCGATCGATGAAGCGAACTTCTTCGCCCCAATGGCTGCATCGAGCTGTTCCAGCGCACCTTCGCGCAGCTTCGCAAGACCCTCTTCCATCGCGGGCCAGACAAGCTCGCCCACCTGGTGGGGCTCGAAGTGGTCATAGTTGCCCGTGACTGTGGCCACGATGTCCGAGCTAAGACTCGTGACTTCGTTGTAGTGCGAGAGGTATCGCTCGACGCCAACCACAACCAGCGGCAGGTCGTCGTCCTTCGAAATCTCGCGCACTTCCGCGTCGATTTCCTGGAAGTAGTGCACATGGCTGGCGTCGCGGCGGGCCGACGGGTTCACGCCGTGACCGCCCGGCAACTTGGAACCGCCACCGGGTCCGCCCATATCGAACGGGAACTTGCCATCGCGAATCTCTTCGAGATTTTCGCGCACCCCTTCGTACAGCCGGGTTCCCTGCTCGGTGAGCAGCAGCGCCCGGTAGCGGGGCGAACGATTGAGTGTGAACACGAGGTCGCGCGTAAGGAAGTTCTCGTCGATTGCCACGCGCTCCGGCGGTGAGAATGGCAGCACGTAGGCTTCCTGTACGGTGCTGCTCACAAACAGCGCGAGTCCGTCCAGGCCTCGCTGCTCGTCGTACTCACCAGCCAGCGCTTCCAGTCGCTCTACCACGTTCGCAACTTCTCGTTTGGAGAACTCGCCCTCCAGCCGGGTGATTGCCTCGGAGAGGAGATTCTTCAGCCGGATCGGGTCTTGCTGGTTGTCGGGAGAGGTGCGGTTTGTTGGCATCGTGATCGTGACGGAGGGGTATTCGCGCACCGCTTGGAGCCGGCGAACGTCGCTTCGCTTCATAGGCGTTGGATCCTTTCGTTTGGGAGCATGCTGGGTACCCCCACCGTAACACGAGCCCGCAGCGAACCGGATTCGAGTGGCGCCCAACCCCGGCACCACTCTCGGCACCCAGGACGGGTTCGGCTACGGAACAACGCCAAACGCGCTACTCTGTGTTTGCTTCGAACGCGGAGGGCGATCATGGCGACCGAAACGAAAGTCGAGATGGACTCGACGGACATCCACATCCTGGAAGAGCTCCAGCTCAATGCTCGCATCTCCATGGCCGAATTGGGGAGACGCGTCTCCCTCAGCCCGCCAGCCGTGGCCGACCGCGTGCGCCGCATGGAAGACGAAGGCGTCATCGAGGGCTATACGGCGCGGGTCAATACTCGGAAGCTCGGCTACGGCATGCAGGCCATCGTCACGGTGACAGCGCAGCACGACAGCCCCGGGTTTGCGGCTCGCCTCGCCGAGGCGCTCAAGTCCTTCCCCGAAGTGCTCGCGTTCTTCGTGGTTACGGGGCCGGATTGCGGCTTCGTCCGCGTCGCCGTTCGCGATACCCAGCACCTCTCAGACCTGCTCGAACGCCTCAAGGCCCACGGCCGCACGGACACCTCGGTCGTGCTCTCCACGCCGATCCCGGGCCGCCCGATTCTGCCGCCCGCGGAGGCTTGAGCCCTAGCGCACCTCGTTGTGAAGATGCTCCCCGCGGGCGAAACGCACGAGGTTGTCCATGAAGATGTGCGCGACCCGGTCCGGGTTGCCCCGCGAAATCGCGGAGTTGTGGGGTGTCACGATCACGTTCGGCAGGTCCCAGAGCGGCGATTCGGCGGGCAGCGGCTCCTGGTGGAACACGTCCAGATAGGCGCCGCCCGTGTGGCCATTTCGTAGCGATTCCACCAGCGCCGCTTCGTCGACGATCTCCCCACGCCCCACATTGAGAATCCCGGCTCCCCGGGGCATTGCAGCAAGCGCTTCGGCATTGACCATGCCGCGCGTTTCGCTCGTGAGCGGTGCCGCGATCATCAACCATTGCGCCGTTGGCAGTTGCTTCAGGAGTTCGGCAGGCGTCGCCATCTCGTCCACCGGGTCGCCCGGTGCGATGGGCCGTCGGCGGATGCC
This sequence comes from uncultured Anaerolineaceae bacterium, assembly GCA_964509855.1. Lineage (GTDB taxonomy): Bacteria > Chloroflexota > Dehalococcoidia > Tepidiformales > Tepidiformaceae > CAZDZP01. Next base: position 5,056 of record CAZDZP010000162.1, read on the forward strand.
AACCACGCGCATGCCGAACGCCTGGGCATAGCGCGCAAACTGCTTCCCGATTTCGCCGAGCCCCAGGACGACGACTGTCTGTCCGCGCAGGTCCGGGGGAATGAGTTCCTCATCGGCGATCGGTTCCCACCGGTGCTGACGTTGATTCTCCAGCCAGATCGGAAAGCGCCGCGAAAGCATCAGTAGCCCCGCGAATGCCGTCTGCGCGATCGGTTCGGCCGTCGAACCCGACGACGTGCTCAGTCGCACACCCCGTTCCGTGAACCGTGAGAACACCTCATCGTCGGTGCCGGCATTGAAGACGTGAATCCACTTGAGATTCGTGGCTCCGAGTGCCGCCGAGAAGAACTGGCGCGCCCGGGCGGGGTGAATATCGCTTGAGAACAGCGCGACTTCTGCCCGCTCCCGGTCTTCCGGTGCAATGCGCGCTTCGGGATCGCCGGGCAGCACGATCAGGTCGAGGTCGAGCCCTACCGAATCGGCCGTGCGCCGCAAGTCATCACCGTAGCGTTCGAGAAACCCCGGGCCGACGATCATCGGCAGCTTCGCCATCTAATCCCACCGGTCCCAGCGCATGATCGTCTCCACGGGCTGGCGCGTCACCGGTCCGAAGTTGCCCATCGGCCAGCCCACGGGGATGAGCGCGAACGCCTCCATGCCGTCTGGCAGTCGGAGCAGTTCCTTCACCGCCGGGCGGTCCGAAAGGCCGAGTGTGGTCGGCGCCGCTCCGAGCCCAAGCGCCCGAGCCGCCAGAAGCAGGTTCTGCACGCCGGGCCAGATCGACCCGCCCGCGCCCGCGCCCGCGAAGAACGATTCCGGGGGAGTGCGGCCAAGCTGCAGACACGCGATCACAATCGCCGGGATTTCGGCGAGGTGGTCAGCTTGCCAGGCTACCGCCGCCCGCAGCCGGTCTTGCTTGGCGGGGTCCTGGTGCGGCATTACCACGCCCTTCTGCGATTCGACGTACCGGTCGACCGCCTT
>CAZDZP010000163.1:0-6008 GCA_964509855.1 uncultured Anaerolineaceae bacterium
GGTTCCCGGGCGACGAAGTCAACCTCAGCATCGGCCAGGGAGACCTGCTCATCACTCCGTTGCAGCTGGTAAATTCCTACTCCGCCTTCATAACCAACACCCTGCGCACGCCCATCATCCTCGCCGGCCAGGAGGCCGTTGAACGCGGCCCGCTCGGCTTGAGCCCGGCTATCCACGAACACCTCACCAACGGCCTCAAGCTTGTGACCGGCCCCTCGGGCACCGCCAACTACGCCTTCTCCAACGCCGGGTACACCTACTTCGCGGGAAAATCCGGAACCGCCGAAGACACGAACGAGCAACAACACGTGCTCTTCGTCGCCTATGCGCCCGCCGACGCCCCCGCCGCTGTCGCCGCGGTTGTGCTCGAAGACGGCGAATCCGGCTCCATTGAAGCCGGCCCCATGGCCCGCGATATGGTGCTCGCCGCCTTGCAGTGATCCGTGCGCGGAGGTCAGACCTTTTCCGTAGGCCCGAACCGCAGATACAGCAGCCGCCACGCAACCGTCAGGCTGGTGATCACCGCGATCACGCAAAGCGTGATGTAGCACTGCCCCAGCACGGCGCCCACCGCCATGATCAGCGAACGCACGTCGCGCGATGCCAGCCCGAATACAGAATCGAGGTTGGCTCCAGCCGTCGGCAGCGATGCCTCGATGCGCGCCCGCGAATACGAAACGCTCAACGCGCCCGCCAACGCCAGCATCCCGACGACCTCGGGTCGTGCGTAGTCCTCATAGCGAAAGGCGTAGATGGTCATCCCACCCAGCATGGCCGCGTCGGCGTAGCGGTCCGTCACCGCGTCCAGCACGCCACCGAAGCGCGTCGACGCATTCCGTAGCCGCGCCAGCTCGCCATCAATGCCGTCGACAACGCTCACCACCTGGATGAGCACGCCCCCGGCGATGTTGTAACCGGTGGCCAGCAGCGCCGCCGTGACGAAGGCTAGCACCAGCGTCCCGATGGTCACCCCGTTCGGGGTCACTGGCGTGCCCACTAACGCCCGCGCGGCGGGACGGCTCAACGGCCGGTTCAGGTATCGGGAAACAAGCCCGTCGTATGCCATCAGGCGACCGCTGCGCGTCCGCGGAGCAGGCGTTCGGCCTCGCGCCGGTCCTCCGGCGTGTCCACGTCGTACCAGAACGCCCCCGTGATATCGGCTGGGAGCAGCAGTTCTTCGCCGGCCATCATCGTAAACACGTCACTCAGCGACGAATCGATGGGCACACCGTCGAGCGCCTCCCACACCGCATCCGAACAATGGAAGGCGCCCGCGTCCAGGTGCGTAAACTCCGGGAGCATTTTGCCAATCTCGCGGACCAGTCCGCCTTCCACCAGCAGGCGAGTCGCCTCCTCGGTGAATTCGCGGGAGCGCGGCGTCGCGTCCGCAGCCACGACGGCACCGCTACCCGGCTTAGTCGTGGCCAATGTCGCGACAAGTTCGTGTTCCAGCAAGTGGTCGCTCATCACCAACAGGAATGGCTCATCGCCGCACGCCTGTCGAGCCGCCGCCAGCGAACGCGCGGCGCCCGAGCGAAAGTCCGGGTTGGTTTCGAAGCGCAAGGCCAGTGGCGAAAGCGACCGCAGTGAATCTCGCAGCTGCGTTTCGCGATAGCCAGTTACCACCACTACTTCTTGTACACCGGCGTCCCGCAGCGAATCGAGCGTGTAGCTCACCAGCGGCCGCCCCACGACGGGCACCAACGGCTTGGGCGCGCCGCTGCTCAGGTGGCCCAGCCGGCTGCCCAGCCCTGCGGCCAACAACACCGCTCTCACAGCGCCCCTCGTTCCCCTGTCGATAGTGATGTCATGGGCACGAACATAGTACGAGGGTTCTACCCTCTTCCGCTCGCCACGGCCACATCTTCCGTGCGTTCTCCGTCAAAGATGCGGCTATTCGGCCGAGCGGGTAGCATGCGGGGGCGCACCCGTCTGCGAGAAAAACGAACGAAAAAGGGCATTGCCAATGTGGTCGACCGTCGGCTGGCTCACGCTTCTGTGCGGCATCTTCATCGCACTCCTGATAGGGCTTTCCATCGGCGGGCTCGGCTAAACGTCCCCCAGGCGCCCTGCTTACGGCTGGCCCGCGCAAGCGGGTCTTTCTTCGCCCGCCAGTTTAGGTCACCCTAGGTTGGTGACACTTGAAACAGGCGCACCCTCCTCCGAAGACTCGCCGCGCCTGCCGGATCCTCCACCGCCCGGGGGCCTGACCTCGATCGAGGCCGCAAGCCTTGCCGCTGCAGGCAAGGCCAATGTCGATGACACGAAGCAGCGAACCGATGCCGATGTTGTTCGCGCGAACACCATCACCTTCTTCAACCTCGTCCTCTTTTCTCTCATCGGCGCCCTCATCCTCCTTGGTGAATTCCGCGATGGCCTCTTCGTCGGTGTCGTCATCTTCGCCAACATCGCCGTCTCCACCTTCCAGGAACTGCGCGCCACCCGCACTCTGCGCGAACTCGTAGCTCTCACCGCCCCCCACGCCACCGTCGTGCGCGATGCCCGCGAAATCCAGGTTCTCGCCGAAGAGGTCGTCGAAGGCGACCTCATCCACCTCAAGCAGGGCGACCAGGTCGTCGCCGACGGTACCGTCACCCAGCGCTCCTGCGAGGTCGACGAATCGCTCCTCACCGGTGAGGAAGACTCCGTGAGGAAGTCCCCCGGCGACGAGCTCAAGTCCGGCAGCTACTGTACCGCCGGCGATTGTTACTACAAGGCAGAGGCCGTCGGCATGGAGGCATACGCCGTCAAACTCGCCGCCGACGCCCGGGAGCTCGTGAAGCGCGCAACCCCACTGCAGCAGCGCTTCAACCGCATCCTCCGCGTCATCCTTACCGCTACCGCTGCCCTCGCAGTGATGCTCTTCATCCAGTACATGGTGGATGACAAGGGTATTCGCGACTCCGTCCGCGACGTCACCGCCCTCGTCTCCACCGTGGTGCCCGTTGGCCTGCTCCTCGGCATGACCGTTGCCTTCGCCGTTGGAGCGGTGCGCGTCTCCCGCGCCGGCGCCATCGTGCAGGACATCTCTGCCGTCGAAGCGCTCAACTACACCGACGTCATCTGCCTCGACAAGACCGGCACGCTCACCGCCAACAAACTCACGCTCGATACCGTCCGCTGGGTGGACGGCTACGAGGGCTACCTCCCCTGGCTTGCCGCCTTCGCTACAGCTACCGCCACCGATAGCAAAACCGCCGGCGCACTCGCCGAAGACCTTGGTGCCAACACAAACGGTGCGCAGCCAAAGGGTGCCGTCCCCTTCAACTCCGAACGCCGCTGGAGCGCGCTCGAACTCGACGCCGGTCACGAAAAGCGCGTCTTCGTTCTAGGCGCCCCGGAGACCGTCCTGCCCATGTGTTCCGAAGACGAGCCCATCACCACGTGGTATCGCGAAGCCTCGGAACTCGGCCTGCGTGGCATCGTTTTCGCCGAAGCCGTTGAACTCCCGGAGGTCGGCAAGGCGATGACCGGCCTGCGCGCGCTTGGAATGGTCACCCTCGGCGACGTCCTTCGCCCCGAAGTGACCGCTGCCTTCGAAATGATGGACCGCCTCGGCATCGAACCCAAGATCATCAGTGGCGACAACCCGCGTACCGTGTCCTCGCTCCTCGCCCAGCTCAACATCCGCCCAAAGGGCGGCCTCATTTCCGGAGACGAACTCGAAAAGCTCTCCCCCGGGGAGTTCGAGGACGCCGCCGAGCGCTACAGCGTCTTTGGGCGTATCTCGCCACAGCAAAAAGCCGAACTGGTGACCGCCCTCCGAAAGCGCAAGCACTTCGTTGCAATGGTCGGTGACGGCGCCAACGATGTCCGCGCCCTCCGTGCCGCCGATGTCGCCGTCGCCATGGAGTCCGGCACCTCCACCGCACGCGCCGTCGCCGGCATCGTCCTGATGAACGACAGTTTCGAAGCCCTCATCCAGGGCGCGAAGGAAGCGACGAGCGTTCTCGGCAACGCCGCCCGCCTGAGCAAGCTCTTCATCGCCAAGAGCATGTACGCCTTCCTCCTCATCGTCGCCACAAACATGCTCGCGCTGAACTTTCCATTCTTGCCGCGCCAGGGTTCAATCACAGCGCTGCTCACACTCGGCATCCCCGCCATCTTCATCTCGATTTCCATCCCACCGCCAAACGCCGGGCGAGACTTCACCAACAACGTCCTCAAGTTTGCCTTACCCGCATCGGGCGCTCTTGCCACCGCCGCCATCCTCGTCCACCTGCTGGTCGAAGGCTTGCTCGGCCGCGACATTGCCGAAGCGCGCACCCTCGTTTCGCTCACCATCGGCATCACCAGCCTTTGCTTCATGGTCCAGGTGCTCGGCTTCGAAGGGGCATCCTTCCGCAGCCTCACCCGGCCCGTGATGACCATTGTCCTCGGGATCATCCTCGTCGCCGGGTTCATCGTGACCATGTACACGCCCGCCCTACGAGACTTCTTCGAATTCACCGAAGTCACCCCCGGCGATTGGGTCATCATCGGCGTGGCCGTGCTGGGCGCGCTCATCCTCCAATGGGTGCTCAGTCGCTACTGGCAGGAACTTCTGGATCTCCTAATCGCCAAGCCGGGCGACGACGACGCCCTCCGGGGTCGCGGGGTTTAGTCTCCCGGTGGCGGCGCCGCCCGCCGGATAGCCCACCGCAACGCGACAACGCGGTACCCATCGGCGAACACCACGCCCACCTTCCCGTCCGCACCGCGAACGAAAACGTCGCAGCGTTCTCCCATGCGATGCTGGAGCGCCTTTGCCAGGGGCCCGTAGCGTGTCGTGCGCCACCGCCATACAAACGGGCCGTCCTCTGCCATCCCCGTAGTATCCAGCACCACACCGTGCGCCTCGATGCGTAGAATCGGCCCATCCCCAGTTTGCTTGCCCAGGAGTTCCCAATGCCCGGTACCGTGCTTTACGAACGCGAAGGCCATGTCGCCACCATCACCTACAACCGCCCCGAAGCGCTCAACGCCATTAACCAGGAACTGCGCGAAGACCTGAACGCCGCGTGGGAACAACTCCGCCAGGACGACGAAGCATGGGTCGCCATCGTCACCGGCGCGGGCCGTGCCTTCAGCGCCGGCGCCGACCTTCGCAACGGTGCCCGCCCCCAGGGAACCACCCACTGGGAAACGCCCAGCATGAACTCGCTGGAGAGCGGCATGGAAATCTGGAAGCCCGTCATCGCCGCCGTCAACGGCTACTGCCTCGGCTTCGCCTGCACCCTCGTCGCCTCCTGCGACTTCGTCATCGCCAGCGAGCGCGCCGAATTCGGTTTCCCGGAAGTGCGCATCGGCGTCCCCACCATCCAGGGCGCGGTGCGCATGCCGAAGAAAGTCGGCTGGCAGAACGCGATGGAGCTGCTCCTCATCGGCGAACGCGTCGACGCGAACCGCGCGAAGGAGATGGGACTCGTCGGCAAAGTCGTCCCCCACGACGACCTGCTCGCCGAAGCGAGCAAGCTCGCCCAGCGACTGCTGCTTTCCGCGCCGCTTGCCGTGCGCGCCACCAAGGAAGTCGCCGCCCGTGGCCAGGAGATGCCCTTCGTCGACGCCATTCGTTTCGGCGAAACCATGCGGCGCGTCGCTGGCGCCACCGACGATGCGAAGGAAGGCATGACCGCGGCCCGCGAAAAGCGCACGCCCCAGTGGAAGGCCCAGTAGCGCGTGGCCAACGATGCCCTCGGACCGGTCAACGGCGTGCTGGTGTGGACCAGCGCCGAGACCTACCCCGCGATGCGCGCCTTCTACCTCGAAACGCTCGGGCTCAGCCCGCGCGGAGAGAAGGATGGCTTCATCAACTTCGCCTGGGGTGAGTTTCGCCTGAGCGTGAGCGTGCACCACGGCGTCGAAGGCCCGGCCCGCGACCCGCTGCGCATCATGCTCAATTTCAGCGTCGAGGACATCCACGCGGCCCACGCCCGGCTCGCCTCCCTCGGTGTCGCCTTCAGCCGCCCCCCGGAACAGGAACCCTGGGGCGGCTGGGTCGCCACCTTCACCGACCCCGACGGCAACAC
>CAZDZP010000164.1:0-5906 GCA_964509855.1 uncultured Anaerolineaceae bacterium
GTCTGGATGGTCCCGTGCGCTGTATCAATGCGCCCGAGGCGCGGACCCACCGGCGAACCCGGGTCCTTTTCGAGCGTGAAGCGGAACATCAGGAAAGCACGGTGTCGACAGCGTGGTGGACCAGGGACTCATCGACATCGGCGTGGATGGATGCGTGGCCGATGCGGTCCAATAGCACCCAGCGCACCCGCCCGCCGCTGACCTTTTTGTCGAGCAGCGTCGCCTGTAGCACGGCCTCGCGATCGACCCCGGGGGCCGAGGTTGGCAGGCCGCAGCGTTCGATCACGTACTGCTGGAGGTCGAACTCCTGCGGAGAGAGGAGGCCTTTTTCCATGCTGATGATGCCAGCGGCGCGCATTCCGATAGCGACGGCCTCCCCGTGGAGGTACTGGCTGTAGCCGGTCACGGCTTCGATCGCGTGCCCGATGGTATGGCCGTAGTTCAACAGGGTCCGGCGGTCCGCTTCTCGCTCATCTTCGGAAACGACCATGGCCTTGATGTGGGTGCTCCAGCCGATAAGGAACGGGTCCGCCATGGCTTTCGGGTCGCCCGCTACCGCTTCGAGGCGATGGAATAGCTCCTCGTCAAGAATGAGACCGTGCTTCACAACTTCGGCCCAGCCGGCGCGAAGCTCGCGCTGGGGAAGCGTCGCGAGGACCTCCGGGTCGATGATGACAGCGCGAGGCTGCGCGAAGGCGCCGATGAGGTTCTTACCCTTGGGGTGATCCACACCAGTCTTGCCGCCGATGGCTGCGTCGACCATGCCGAGCAGGGATGTGGGTACGTGGACGAAGGAAATGCCACGCAGGTAGGTGGCGGCCGTATATCCACCAAGATCAGTGACCACGCCTCCGCCTACGCAAAGCACAAAATCGCCTCGTTCGCAGCGAGCATCGATGAGCCAGTCGTAGACCGTGGACACCGTGCCGAGGTGTTTCGCGGATTCGCCACCTTCAAAGTCGAAGACTTTCGCTTCGTAGCCGGCGGAAGCGAGCGCGGACACGACTTGTTCGCCGTAGAGCGGGCGAATCGCAGAGTCTGCGATGACGAACGCTCTCCCGTTGAGCCCCTCGTCGCGGCAGATCTCGCCAATGCGAGAGAGCGATCGGTTCGCGACGACGATCGGATATGACGCCGTGGCGGTGCGGACGATGGCGGCGACGTCATCGCGCGGTTCAAACGGCGGCAGCGCGCTCTCGCCCCCACCTCCGTGACCGGCGGCGGAGCGATGTTCAAACCAGAGGCGGACGATTTCCTGAGCAACCACTTCCGGAGCCAGGTGATCCACGTCCACCGCGGCGTTCGAAGCCTGGTAGAGGTGGAGTCGCTCCTGCAGGAGAGTCTCGAGGCGGGTGTGAAGGCCGTCGTCTCCCTTGAGAAGTGGGCGCTCTTCCGTGCCGGCGTCGGCCGACAGCCGCTGCGCCGCCACCTCGGGCGAAGTCGCCAACCACACGGAGAAGCCCTGGGCGATGGTGGCGCGGCCACGGTCGCTAGTGACCGCGCCGCCACCGGTGGCTATCACGACGCGCTCGATGTCGAGGCACGACTCCAGGTACTCGGCTTCGATGTCGCGAAATGCGGCTTCGCCTTCGGTGGCGAAAATCTCGGTGATTTCGCGACCGGTCGAAGCTTCAACCTGGCGGTCCGCGTCGATCGCGCGCCAGCCCAGTTCCTTCGCGACGAGGCCAGCAACGGTGGACTTGCCGCTGCCGGAGAGCCCGACCAGGAAGATGCGTTCGTGGGACACGGTGCTAGCCAGCCCCGTTTCGCTGGAACCGCGGACCGAGGGTAGCCACGTACCGCTCGTAGTTGGAGCGGCTTTCCTTGAGGGTGTCGCCACCGAACTTCTCCAGCCATGCGTCGGCGAGCACGATGGCTATCATCGCCTCGGCAACGACGCCCGCGGCGGGCACCACACAGACGTCGCTGCGTTCGTAGTGGGCCAGCACTTCCTCCCCGGTGTTGAGGTCGACGGAGGGTAGCGGGTGGGCGAGTGTTGGGATGGGCTTCACGGCGCAGCGGACGACGATCTCCTCGCCGGTGCTGATGCCACCCTCAATGCCGCCGTGATGGTTGGTAGCGTGCTGCCACGGGTGGGAGGTCCACTGATCCTGCGGGAGGATGACGTCGTGGACCTGCGAGCCGCTCTTCACGGTGCCTTCGAAACCGGACCCGATGCCGACGCCTTTGAACGCGTTGATGGAGGTGATGGCCTGGGCGATGCGCCCATCGAGTTTGCGGTCCCAGTGGACGTATGAGCCGAGGCCCAGGGGGATACCGGCCACGCGGACCTCGACTTCGCCACCGAGGGTGTCGCCTTCCTTCTTGGCGGCGTCGATGGCTTCGATCATGCGCCCGGCAGCCTCGTCGTTGGCGGCACGGACGGGGCTGGCTTCGACGGCATCCCAGTCGATTGCGTTGTGTTCCGCATCGAAACGCACACCGCCAATGGAAAGGCTGTAGCTGTGGAAAGTGACGCCGAATTCAGCGAGCCAACGCTTGGCAACGCCGCCAACGGCTACCCGGGCCGTAGTTTCGCGGGCACTTGCGCGCTCCAGCACATTGCGCACGTCTTCGAAGTCGTACTTCTGGGAGCCGGGCATGTCGGCGTGGCCGGGGCGAAGACGGGTGACGCGCTCAATCTCGGCGTCTTTCTCCGGAGAGAGAGCCTCGACGGCCATCTTCTCGGTCCAGTTCACCCAGTCGCGGTTCTGAATCCACATAGCGACGGGGGAACCGAGCGTGACGCCGTGGCGGACACCACCGACGATTTCCGCGTGGTCCTTTTCGATCTTCATGCGGCCGCCGCGGCCGTAGCCACCCTGTCGTCGCGCGAGGTCAGCGGCAACGTCTGCTTCCGTGAGCGGCAGGCCGGCCGGCAGGCCTTCAATGATGGTGGTGAGACCCTTTCCGTGGCTCTCGCCGGCGGTAAGGAATCGGAATTGGCCCATAGTCAGGTTGTCCTCCGGGGACTATCGAAACCGGCGTCGAGCGCCGCTTCTTCGGCTGGCCGTGGGCTGACGCCCTCGACCGGCGGCAAATCGATTGGAATGATGTGCCCGTCGCGTTCTTCGGCCCATACCGTCTCGAAGCGCGAAAGCAATTCCCGTGGCGACAAATCTTCCCACACAAGTTCGTCTGCAGTCGCCCTGTCAGCGGTCGCGGAGAGGATCGGCTGTTGTTCGCCACCATCGCTGGCGTCGTCGAGGGACGCATAGATGTCGACGCGAGCGTAGGAGAGCCGAAGGTTCGGCACGTCGTACATGATGAGGTCGAGCAGGCGAGCGGCAAGCGCCGTGGCTTCTTCGAGGTCGGATGAGACCTTGACCCGGCGGCCGCCTTCGGAATGGTAGGCGGGCACAACGGACGCGCTCAACGTGGCTTCGTTCTCGGCGACGGCGATGAGCTCCGCGCCCTGGATGGCCGCCCACCGGTTCGCTGGCATGCCCTTCGGAATGCGGCTCTTGCCCCAGTAGGTCATGGCTTCGCCGATGAGCGCGCCAATGATGTCCACATCGCCTTCGGCGACGCGCTTGCGCCATGCACGCTGCTGGAACATCTCCGCGGAGACGGCCCACCCGACGAAGAGGAAGATGGCGAGGGTGATTGCGGATCCGACGACGATGAACACTAGCGGGCGCCTTCCATGGACTGGCGGCGGGCCAATTCGGAACGGACTGCTTCGAACATGGTATCCACGGGCGCGGCAACGCCGGTCCAGAGCTCGAAGGAGAGCGCCCCCTGGTAGATGAGCATGGGGAGCCCACCGAGAACGCGGAGCCCGGAGGCGGCAGCCTCGCGAAGGAACGCCGTCTCAGCGGGTGCGTAGACGATGTCCACAGCGAGGGCGTTGGCACTGGCGCCATCGAAAGAACTCGGCGAATCGCTTTCAGTGCCCGTGCCGTGCATGCCAACCGACGTGGTGTTCACGATGCAATCGTACCCTGCGACGCTCGCGGGGAATTCGGCGACGCTTACGCGTCCGTTGCCGACGGCCGCGAGGTCCCTTGCCAGCGCGTTCGCACGTGCCTGGGTGCGGTTGGCAATGGCCAGCTTGCTGACCCCGGCCTCCAGGAGCGCAAAGGCGATGCCTCGCGCGGCGCCCCCGGCACCGAGAAGCAGTACCGAATTCCCGGCGGCGTCGAAACCGATCTCGGCGCGAAGGGAACGCACGAAGCCCGGTCCGTCGGTGTTGAATCCGTAGAGCCGCCCATCGCGATTGACCACGGTGTTGACCGCGCCAATGGCGGCGCTGAGGCCCCCGACTTCGTCGAGCATGGGGAGAGCGGCCTGCTTGTGCGGGATCGTGATATTCGCGCCCAGGAAGCCGGGGTCGCGCAGCGACTTGATGCGCGCTTCGAGAGACGCCGGCGGTGTATCCCAATGCTCGTACGTCGCGTCGAAGCCGCACTGGCGCAGGGCAGCCGACTGGAAGACTGGCGAAAGGGAGTGGGCGACCGGGTGACCGATGATGCCGAGTTTACGGGCCATTACTCGCCATATTGCTGGATGTTCGCGATGTGTTCAGCCTCGGTGACTGCGAATCGGTGGGATCCGTCGCCCGCAACCGAGTCAGCAACGAAGTAGTACAGGTCCGTTTCTTCCGGAAATGCGACCGCCTCAATGGATGCCAGGCCCGGGTTCGTGATGGGGCCGGGGGGGATGCCGGGCGACTTCCGGGTGTTGTAGGGCGATTCGTCGGCGAGATCGACAAGCGTGAGTTCGCGCTTCCAGTAGCCGAACTCGCGAACGCTTTCGGGGTCCAGGGAAACGGCGAACTGGGTGGTTGGGTCGGCGCCGATGAGGTCGCTGGCACGGATGCGGTTGTAGAACACGCCAGCGATAAGAGGCCGTTCCTCTTCAATCACTGCTTCGCGTTCGACGATGGCAGCGAGGGTAAGCGCCTGGTGGGTATCGAGGCCCTGCGTGGCAGCAGCGGCTCGGAGTGCCGGGGTAAACCGCTCGTTCATCGTGCGAATCATCATGGCGACGAGTTCCTCCACCGTGGAGCCTTCAGGGAGGATGTAGGTATCGGGGAAGAGGTAGCCCTGGAGGCGCTGGCCGGGCGGCAGAAGCTCGGCCGCGGGAAGCGACTGGGCGAGCCCGGGAGGAAGCGTGGCTTCCTCAACAGCCTGGAGGAACTCGTCACGCGAACCAAATCCAGCCTCCTCCGCGATGATGGCCATCTCTTCGATGCGAATGCCTTCGGGGAAGGTGACGCGGCGTACGGGGACTTCCTCCGGGACAAGTAGGCGCCGGATGACAGTCGGCGTCGACATCCCGGGCTGAAAGAGGTGATCCCCGGCACTGAGGGCGGAGCCAAGACCGGTAAGGGCTACCAGCACCTGGAATTGGCGGCTCGATCGAATCACTCCAAGCGATTCGAGTTGGTCGCCAATGGTGCTCGCGGTTGCACCTTCGGAGACAGTGAATGGGATGTCGCCAGCGGTCCCGTCCGTGCCCCTGGCTTCGGGAACGGTGCTGCCGAGGACAGCGTCGGGCGTACCAGACATGAAGACGACGGCGAGCAGCACACAGGCTACGGTCAGCACAATCGCCGAGAGGCCGAGCGTCCGGGCTACAGCAGGACTCATTGCTGCCTCGCACCCATGCGCGCATCGAGCACGGACTGGAGAACGATCGCGGCGGCAGCGGAATCGAGCGAACCAGTTCGCTTCTTGTCCTTGACGCCGAGCGCGCCCGAAGCCTGGGCGGAGGAGAGCCGCTCGTCGGCTTCTGTAACCGGCACGGCGAGTGCCTGGCGTAGTGCGTTGATGAACTTTCGCACTTCCCGGGTCTGTTCGGATTCGCCGCCGCCAAGGGTGTTCGGCACCCCGACGATGACCTCGTTCACGCTCTCTTCGGCAACGAGTGACGCAACGGCATCCACCAGCGCCTGGCCGGCC
>CAZDZP010000165.1:0-5904 GCA_964509855.1 uncultured Anaerolineaceae bacterium
ATGCGCCTGACACAAGGCCAAGAGTTTGAAGTTGGGCGGCTCACCGGCGAACCAGGTGACACGGTGGCTTTTGAGGTGCTGATGCTCCTTGATGGTTCCGACGTCACCATTGGAACCCCGGTGGTTGAAGGTGCGACGCTGCGGGCACGCATCGCGCAGCACGGCAAAGCGCCGAAGCTGCGCTTCATGAAATACAAGAACAAGGTTCGCTACCGCCGTACGTTTGGCCACCGCCAACACGTCACGCGGCTCGTAGTCGAATCGATTTCGCGAGGGTAAAGCTATGGCCCACAAAAAGGGAATGGGCAGTTCGAAGAACGGCCGCGACAGCAACAGCCAACGGCTCGGCGTAAAGCACTTCGATGGCGAAGTGGTGAAGCCCGGGTCCATCATCCTCCGGCAGCGAGGCACCCGCTTCCACCCGGGTGAGAACGTTGGCCTTGGCAAGGACTACACCATCTTCTCGTTGATCGACGGGCAGGTGAAGTTCGCGCCGTACGCGAAGGGCCGCCGCAAGAAGGTGAGCGTGTACGCCGCCTCGACTTCGGAGGAATAGGGAAATGAAGGCAGATATTCACCCGAAGTACATGGACGCCGTCATCGTGTGCGCCTGCGGGAGCGAAGTACAGACTCGTTCCACTCGCGAGCGCATCCACCTGGACGTTTGCGCCGCCTGCCACCCGTTCTACACGGGCGAACAACGCATCATCGACACAGCGGGCCGCGTTGAACGATTCAACCGCCGCTACTCTCGCAAGAACTAGGAGTGCTGCGGTAGCAGCCTGAAGGGGCGCCATTTGGCGCCCCTTTTCTTTCATCCATGTCCAATCAAGCCGCACCAGAAGAAGCAAGCGTGTACTACGGGGGCCAGGCGGTCCTCGAAGGCGTGATGATCCGCGGGCCGGAACACATGGCCGTGGCCGTTCGCCACCCCAAAGGCCACATCGTTGTGCATTCGGAACAGCTGCGCGGCATGTACACCGGGCGGGCAAGGCGTATCCCGGGAGTACGGGGCGTGGTGGTGCTGGGCGAAACGCTGGCGCTGGGCATGCGGGCGTTGTCCTTCTCTTCGCGCGTCGCGCTGGACGAGGAGGACGAGAAGGGCGAGGCAGTCGGATTCCCGGAGAAGGCTTTCTGGGGAACGATGGCCGTTTCGCTGACCTTCGTGATCGGCATTTTCTTCGCGGCGCCGATTTTGCTGGCCAACCTGCTCGAGCTGGTGGACGCGCACCGGGCAGTCATCGTCATCGTGGAAGGCGTGGTTCGGCTCGGGTTCTTCATCATCTACATCGCGCTCATCAGCCTGTTGCCAGATATTCGGCGGGTGTTCCAGTACCACGGCGCTGAACACATGACGATCCACGCTTACGAAGCAAAGCAGCCGCTCACGATCGAAGAGATTCGCAAGTACCCCAAGGAACACACGCGCTGCGGGACGAGCTTCCTGCTGGTAGTAGTGATCGTTTCGCTGCTGACGTTCTTCGCCTGGGATTTGTTGGTGGACGAAGGGCTGCTGGTTCGTGTGTCGTCACGCGTGTTCCTGGTGCCGCCCATCGCGGCGGCGAGTTATGAGATCCTTCGCTTTGGGGCGAAGTTCCGTGACTACGCGGTGGTACGGGCGATGTTCGCTCCCAACATCGCGCTGCAGGCGCTGACCACGAAGGTGCCGGACGACACGCAGATCGAAGTCGCCCTGGCTTCGTTCCAGTCGACGCTCCAGGCTGCGGGATTGCCGCTCCCGGCGGGCAGTGCGCCGCCGTTGGAAGTGGAACGCGTCGGCATGGAGCATGCAGAATCTTCACATTCGCAGTGACTCATTACTGACCCGGATATAGAACGCATGTTCTACACTGGTAGGTCCTATGGAAGTGGCCTGCCTTGTGATACCGGACTTCCCCGTGGCGCTGGCGCGACGGGATGACCGCGCGTTGAGGCACCAGCCGATCGTGGTCGGCGGTTCGCCCGAAGAGCACGCGCAGGTACGCGCCTGTTCGCAGGAAGCACGTGCTGCGGGGGTCACCACTGGGACGACGCTGCGCAGGGCGCTGGCGCTCTGCCCCGCGGCCACGTTTCTCCCGTGGCGCGAAACGCAGGTGCGGGACGAAGACGAGCGCATCATCCGCGTGCTGGAAGAACAAAGTCCGGTAGTCGAGACAATCGAGCCGGGGCATGCGCACTTCGATGTGCGGGGGCTCGCCCGGCTGGCGAGCTGCGAAGACGCGGTGCTGCTGCGGCGCATCCAGGACGTTGTAGTGGCCGCGAGCGGCCTGCGACCGGCACTGGCCGGGGCGGATACGGTTTTCACGGCTCACGCCGCCGCCAGCGCGGGGAGCGAAGTACCGATCGTGGTGTCGAGCGAAGCCTCGCGCGCGTTTCTCCATGGTCTGCCTGTCGAAACGCTCCCGGTCCCGCCTTCGATGCACGAGCGGCTGAAGCTCTTCGGGCTGTCGCGATTGGGGGATGTGGCGGCGATCCCGCTTTCAGCGGTGCAGGCGCAGTTCGGCCGTGATGGCGCACGCGCGTGGGAGTTGGCGAACGGGCAGGGTGATGCGCGCATCGTGCCACGGCAGCACGAGGTGGTGGTGACGCGCGAACGGGAGTTGCCGGCACCGACACCCCTGCTGGAGCCGCTGGTAGTGGGCACGCGTTCACTGCTGGAACAGGCGCTGCTGCTGCCCGAAGTGCGCGGCTACCTCCTGCGAAGGCTGGACTGGGCGGTAATCCTGGAGAACGGCGAGGTCATCGAGCGGCGGGTGGTGTTCCGCGAGCCAACCAGCGATGCCGCGCACATGCAGTTCGTGCTGCGAAACAAGATTGAGCGGCTGCAGCTGCCGGCGGCGGCGGCTTCGCTGCGAATCCAGCTTTCGGGGCTCTGCAGCGAATACGGGCAGCAGGCGCCGCTGTGGAGAACAGGCCCGAAGCGGCAGCGACAGTTGCTGGCGGCAATCGAACAACTGAACGCGCGGGTGGAAGGCCCGCAGGTTTACCGCATTGTGGAGGTGCAGCCATGGTCCCGGATCCCGGAACGCCAGCTGGCGCTCATGCCCTACGGCCGTTAAACCAGCCCGCACCCGCAGCCGTGGAAGAAGACCGCTGGGGCGACCCCGCGGCAGTGTTCATCCGCGGCACGGCGCGACGTGTGCAGCAGATTGTGGACCGCTGGCGGATTGACGATGAGTGGTGGCGAAACGAGATTTCGCGGCAGTACTTCGTCGTGGAACTGGAGGGTGGGAAGCGGCTCACGCTGTACCACGACCTGGTGGCGAACCAGTGGTTTTCGCAGGGGTACTATGGGCCGTGGGCGCAGCGGATTCGCTGAACCGAGAAGCTGAACTCCAACACAGGGAGCGGGATATGGAAGCACCGGAACAAATCACACCAACGAAGCTTGCCGACTACCTGGAAGTGCTGACGAAGGCAGTCTTCGAAAGCGGCATGAGCTGGAAAATCATCGAGAACAAGTGGCCGGGCTTCCAGGAAGCCTTCAACGAATTCGACCCCGAGTGGGTGGCAAACCTTTCGCCAGACCAGGTGGACGCGCTCACGAACGACACGCGGATTGTGCGAAACCGCCGGAAGATCGAGTCCACCATTCACAACGCGGAGACGATGCTCGCCATCGAACGAGAGTTCGGGAGCATGGAGAAGTACCTGGGCTCGCAAGGGGAGTTCTGGTCGCTGGTGAAAGACATGCGGAAGCGCTTCAAGCACGTCGGCGACTTCGGCGCGTACTACTTCCTGTGGGTGGTGCAGCAGCCGGTGCCGGAGCACCACGAGTTCCGCGAGAAGCTGTTGGAGGGCAAGACGAAGAAGGGGTGAGGGCGGCTAACCCGGGCGGATGGGAGTAGCTGGCTCGCCGATGACCTGCTCGAGGGTTTGGAAGAGCTCATCGGAGTAGTCAACGCCGCCAAGATGGCTGCTGATGCCGCCATCCACAACCAGCTGAGCACCGGTCATGAAGCTTGAGGCATCCGAAGCGAGGAAGAGCAAGGCGCCATCCAACTCGTGTTCGCACCCTACCCGGCCCATCGGCGTCATTGCCTGGATGCGCTGCAGGAACGGCGGCAGTGCGAAGAACGGCGTGGTCATTTCGCTCGGGAACCAGCCGGGACACAGGGCGTTCACCCGAACTCCCCGGCTCGCCCAGCTGACGGCAAGGTTACGCGTGAGATTGATGACCGCAGCCTTTGAAGCCTGGTAGGCGCTGGGGAAGTGGGCCGAAGCGCCGAGACCCGCGACCGAAGCGACGTTGATGATGGACCCACCCTTCCCATCGGCTAACTGGCGAGCGCCTACTTCGCGACAGAAGCTGAAAACACCATTCACGTTCGTGAGCATGGTCTGGGCAAAGAGTTCGTCGGGAATCCGCTCGGGAACGAACCCGCCTTCGGCGATAACCCCGGCGTTGTTGACGAGAATGTCGACGCGGCCGAAGGCATCCCATGCCGCTGCGACGGTGGTCTTCACCTGCTGGGGATCCGAGACATCGCAAGCCTGGACAAGCGCCTTCACGCCCGTGGCTTCGACGAGCCGCGCGGTGTCTTCGAGACGGTCGACGCTGCGAGCTGCGAGCACAACGTTTGCGCCGGCTTCGGCAAGGGTTGTCGCCATACGAACTCCGAGTCCGTAGGACGCGCCCGTAACGAGGGCTGTTCGGCCAGCAAGTGAAAACGAATTCAAGACATCCAAAGGAAACCTCCGGCAAGCTCACCTAACCAAGGATTCCAGTGCAGAATCCTATTCGGTTCGAGTTGACTGCCGCAGTATGCACCTGCCTGTCAACGGCTGGTCGGGTTAAGCCGCCGGTTCCAATTCGAAGGTCACGACGATGACAGGCTGCTCGGAATAGCCCAGCTCCGCGAGATTCTCATCTTCCAGGGCAAGTGCGATGACTTCCTGCAAGTTCAGGGCTACCTCGTCCAGGGACGCGCCCTGTGTGACTGCGTTCAACTCGGCGCACTCAGCGACGTAGCCAGATTGCTCGCCTGCTCGCACCAGGGCGTGGACCGTTCTTCGCTGCATGTGCGTAGAGTACCGGATCGGCTCCTGTCGCAGTCAGAACATTTGTTCTATACTGGCGCGATGGCAGGCTATGTCGAGCTCCACGCGCATTCGTGCTGGTCGCTGCGGGAAGGGGCCAGCAGCACCGACGAACTGGTGACGCAGGCGCTGCGCCTTGGCTACGAGGCAATGGCCGTCACCGACCACGACAACCTCTACGGGGCGATGGAGTACGCGCAGGGGGCGAAGGCGCGTGGTCTGCGCCCGATTACGGGCTGCGAACTCACCCTGGCGCCCTCACAGGAGGGTGGCGAACCTTCGCACATCACGGTGCTGGCGGCGACGGTGGAGGGCTATCGCAACCTCTGCCGCTTGCTGAGCCGCGCGCACACCACTTACGGGAAGGACGAGCCGCGCGTCGAAAAGGCGTGGCTCTTCGAATGGCACGAGGGATTGATCGTGCTGTCCGGGTGCGCGCAGGGGGAGCTGTCGCGGCTGTGCGCGGAAGGGGCCGCCGAATCTCTCCAAGCGGCGGAGCGCATCGCCGGGGAGTACCTGGCAGTCTTTGGCGATCGTCTTTATGTGGAGCTACAGCACCACGACGTCTATGGCGATACGCAGCGGGTGGCGACCCTGGCAGCGCTGGCCGAGCGGCTGGGAATCCCGGTGGTGGCGACGAACAACGCGCACTACCACGTCCGCGAACGTCACCGCCTGCACGACGCGTTGGTGGCGGTTCGCCACCGGCTGACGCTCGATAGTTCGCATGCGGTGCGAAGGGCGAATTCGGAATACTTCCTGAAGAGCGCGGATGAGATGGAACGGCGTTTCGCGGCGTACCCCGGCGCGGTGGCGAACACCGTGGCCATCGCCGAGCGCTGCAGCTTCGACCTCACGCAGGAC
>CAZDZP010000166.1:0-5885 GCA_964509855.1 uncultured Anaerolineaceae bacterium
CTTGAAGTGGGGCCGGGGGATGGCCCATTCGAAGAGGTACCAGCGGCGCTTCGGCTTCTCTCCGTAGGTGAGCCCGAACTGTTCGATGACGCGCTCTTTGATGTGGCGAACGGCGTCGGCGGGATCGTCGGTGACGTAGAAACGGTCAAGGTCGTGGGCGTCGATCGTGCCCTCGGCGACGAGCGTATCCCGCATGAAGGAGAGGATTGGCTCCCAGAAGCGCGTGCCGATGAGCACGACGGGGAAGTTCTTGATCTTCCCCGTCTGGATGAGCGTCGCGGTTTCGAAGACTTCGTCCAGCGTGCCGAGGCCGCCGGGGCAGACGATGAATGCGTAGCTGTACTTCACGAGCATGACCTTGCGCACGAAGAAGTAGCGGAAATCGACGCTGACATCGAGGTAGTCGTTGCTGTCTTGCTCAAGGGGGAGCTGGATGGTGGCGCCGACTGAAAGGCCACCGGCTTCGCGGGCGCCGCGGTTCGCTGATTCCATTACACCCGGCCCGCCGCCCGTCATGACGGTGAAGCCGGCTCGCGCGAGTTCGGCGCCCGTTTCGCGGCCCACTTCGTAGAAGGGATGCTCCGGTGCGAAGCGGGCCGAACCGAAGACGGTAACGGTGGGCCCGATGAAGTGGAGCGTGCGGAAGCCGTGGAAGAATTCGATGGCGATGCGGACGATGCGCCGCAGTTCGTCGCCGCGTGGCCGGGGGCCGGAGAGGAACTTCCGTTCTTCCTTCGTGGCGCCGTCGCCGAGTTCGTGGGTGGTGAGGTCGGGCCGGGGTGGTTGTTGAGCAGCCATTGTGGGTATAGCAGAAGGGGTGGGCGGACAAGGCGCAAAGCGGCCGGCCATCGGTCGCAGACAAAGGAAAGCCCCCGGCATCTGGTGGGAGATGCCGGGGGCCGATGGAGGGCGGAGGGAATGCCCCCGTGATTGGCGGTTTGCTTAGTACTCGCCGGGCATTGGCGGTGCGGCCATTGCCAGTTCCGGAAGCTCGGTGATGAGCGTTTCGGTGCTGAGTACCAGCGATGCGATGGAGACGGCGTTTTCGAGCGCGGAGCGGCTGACCTTTACGGGGTCCACAATTCCGAGTTCGAACATGTCGCCCCAGCGATCCTTTTCGGCGTCCCAGCCCTCGTTGGGGTTGGTGAGCGCCTTGACCTTGTTGACGACGACCGCGCCTTCGAGACCGGCGTTTTCGGCGATCACGTAGGTGGGTTCTTCGAGCGCTTCGCGAAGGCTGTTGATACCGGCGATTTCGTCCGGGTCCTTGGTCTTCTTGAGTAGCGCATCGAGGGCGGCCTGGGCGCGGATGAAGGCGACGCCGCCACCGGGAACCACGCCTTCGTCGACGGCGGCGCGGGTGGCGCTGAGCGCGTCTTCAACGCGGAACTTCTTTTCCTTGAGCTCCACTTCGCTTGCGGCGCCAACCTTGATGACGGCAACGCCGCCGGCCAGCTTGGCAAGCCGTTCCTGGAGCTTTTCGCGGTCGAAGTCGCTGGTGGCGTCTTCTATCTGGGCCTTGATTTGCTTGATGCGGCCCTGGATGGCCTCATCGGTGCCGTGGCCTTCGATGAGGGTGGTGTCGTCCTTGCTCGAGACGATGCGCCGTGCGCGGCCGAGGTCGGCAACGGTGGCGTTTTCCAGCTTGAGGCCGATGTCCTGCGTGATGAGCGTGCCGCCGGTGAGGGTGGCGATGTCTTCGAGCATGGCCTTGCGGCGGTCGCCGAAGCCCGGGGCCTTCACGGCGAGGATGTTAATGGTGCCGCGCATCTTGTTCACCACGAGGGTGGCGAGCGCTTCTCCGTCGACATCGTCGGCGATGATGACGAGGTCCTTCGTCACCTGGAGCACGTTCTCCAGCACCGGGACGATGTCCTGGACGGCGGAGATTTTCTTGTCGGTGATAAGAATGTAGGGGTTCTCGATCACGGCTTCCATGCGGTCGGTGTTCGTCACGAAGTAGGGCGAGACATAGCCGCGGTCGAGCTGGAGGCCGTCCACGAATTCGGTTTCGAAGCGGACGCCGCGCGATTCTTCAATCGTGATGACGCCGTCCTTGCCGACCTTTTCCATCACGTCGGCGATCAGTTCGCCGATTTCCGGGTCGTTGCCGGAAATGGCGGCCACGTGGGCAATCTGTTCCTTGGTGATGACGGGGCGGGCCTGTTCGCGCAGGTGCTGCACGGCGGCCTTCATACCCTTGTCGATGCCGTGGCGAACGGACATGGGGTTCGCGCCAGCGGTTACGAGCTTAAGACCGGCGTGCACCAGGCACTGTGCGAGCACGGTGGCGGAGGTGGTGCCGTCGCCGGCGACGTCGTTGGTCTTGGTGGCCACTTGCTTGGCCAACTGGGCGCCCATGTTTTCAAATGGGTCTTCCAGTTCGATTTCGCGGGCGACTGTGACGCCGTCCTTCGTAATCGTGGGTGCGCCGTACTTCTTGTCGATGACGACGTTGCGGCCCCGGGGGCCGAGCGTCACCTTGACGGCGTCGGCGAGGGCGTCGACACCGTCACGAAGCCGGCGGCGTGCTGACTCGTCAAAGAGCAGTTGCTTCGCTGCCATAAAAGGATCTCCTGTAGGGAAAGGGCGGAGAACAAACGCCAGCGCCGCTCAATCAGAAAGGCGCTGGCGCGGGTGTTGTTCGGCCGGTGCTAGACGATGAGCTTTGCGAGGATGTCCTTCTCGTTGAGGACAATGAACTCGGTGCCGTCGAGCTTAATTTCGGTGCCGGTGTACTTGGCGTAAAGGATGCGATCGCCTGCGGAGAGGTCGATGGCGACGCGCTTGCCGCTGTCATCGAGGCGGCCGGGGCCGACGGCGACAACTTCGCCCTGCTGGGGCTTTTCCTTGGCGGTGTCGGGAATGACGAGACCGCTGGCGGTCACTTCTTCCTGCTTGAGGGGGGTGATGACGATCCGGTCGGCCAGGGGCTGAAGGGTGGTCTTGGCCTTGGTTGCTGCTTTCGCTGCCATAATTGAGGGGTTCCTCCTGAGTAGAAACGTTCTGGGGTTATGCGGAGCCGATGTTAGCACTCTCCGGGTTAGAGTGCTAGAGATGCTCGGCAGGAATTTCCGAAGAGCGGTGGAAAAGTGGCGAAAGCCTCTGTGCCGAGCCTGCCAGCGCGATTTATAGCAAAGTTAGGGAGTTTACCCCGGTTTATCCGCGGAGGATAAACCTTCCAAAGCTGGCAAGATGGGGCCGATGGGCCTTTGCGGCTCCCGCAAAGGTCCGGTTGCGTGGAGAGCATCGCATTTTTACGATGCGGCGATGGCGAAGGATGTTCCCACCAATTGGCGGCGCTGGTTCGATGTCTTCCTTGCTTCGTGCCTGATCAACACCAGCTACGGGACGATGTCCTACGCCTTTAGCGTGCTGGTGACCGAGCAGGCGGCGGGCGGCGACTTTGGCAAGGGTACTATCGCGGCTGCGTTCGGCGTGGGGCTGCTGGTGAGCGGTCTGTGCTCCGTGGGCGTGGGAACTGTTTCGGACCTCATCGGTTCGCGGCCGGTGCTGGCGATTGGCTCGGTGGTGGGCGCGGGTGGGCTGGCGCTGCTGAGCGTGTGCCAGGAAGCGTGGCAGGTGTTCGCGGTCATGGCGCTGGTGCTCGGCCCGGCGATGGCGGCGACCTTCTACGAGCCGGTGTACGTGCTGATGAATCGCTGGTTCACCGCCATCGAGCGTCCGAAGGCCTACGGCGTGCTCACCCTCCTGAGCGGCGTCTCGATCACGATTTTCACCCCGCTCACGCAGTACCTGGTGAGCACGATGGGCTGGCGGCCCGGTACGGCGGTGCTGGGAGGCATCCTCCTCGTGGTGGGGCTGATCGTGGCGGCGCTGGTGCGGCCGGGGGTGGAACCTGCGAAGCCCGCGAACGCCCCGGCGCGCGGCAGCTTTTGGCGCGAAACTGCCGATGGGGTCCGCCAGACGACCAGGGTGTTCTGGGTCTTCTCCATCGCTTTCTTTGCGGGCACGGCAGCAATGAGCGGCTATTCCTTCCATATGATCGCGCAGCTGGAAACGCGCGGCTTCGAAGCGGGAGCGGTGGCGGCGGCGATTGGGCTCACGGGCATCATCAGTCTGCCGGGGCGTTTGCTGTTGCCGGCGCTCACTGCGCGCTTTTCGAGCAGCCTGATGCTGGCGGCGTGCCTGGGTTTGTTGGGGCTGGCGGCGTGGGTCGCATCCGAAGCGGGGGCGTGGTGGCAAGTGTGGGTATACGTGGGCGTGTTCGGGCTGGTGTTTGGGGCGGTGTTCCCGTTGCGCACGCTCGTGATATCGGAACGCTTCGCCGGGCCCTACTTCGGGCGCGTGATTGGGCTGCAGGCGCTGCTGCTGGCGGTGGCGCGCGCGGTGGGACCGGTGATCGTCGGCATCGTGGGGACGGACCAATCGGCGTACACGTGGAGCTTTCGCGCGGCGGCCGTGGTGCTGGTTGTAAGCGCGGTGATCTCGGCATGGGGTCTGCGAAAACGGAGCACCGCCTGAACCGGCGGGGTGGCGGTGAGCGTAAAGGGGTTAGGATGGAAGCACCCCCCTTTCGTTGAGGCCCCGCTATGACCCAGGTTTCCACACTGCCGAGAGCAGAACGCCGCCCTGTGCGTACCGTTCTTCACGGCGATGAACGCATTGATGACTACGCGTGGATGCGCGAAAAGAACTCCCCCGAGGTCACCGCCTACCTCAACGCTGAGAACGAGCATGCCGAGGCCACACTCGCACCGCTGAAGCCCTTCGCCGCCCAGCTTTACGATGAAATGCTCGCCCGAATCAAGGAAGACGACCAGTCGGTGCCCTACCACCGGGGCGGCTGGTGGTACTACTCGCGCACCGAAAAGGGACGCCAGTACCCCATCTATTGCCGCAAACAGGGTTCGCTGGATGCGTCCGAACAGGTAACGCTCGACCTAAACGAACTGGCTGAGGGCAAGCCCTTCATGTCGATCGGCGCCTACTCCGTGAGCGACGATGGTCGCTACCTCGCCTACTCCACCGACGACTCAGGCTTTCGCCAGTACACCCTGCAGGTGAAGGACCTGGAGACCGGCGAACTGCTCCCGGACGTGATCGAACGCGTGGTCACCGCGTGCTGGGCAGCGGACAACGAGACGCTGTTCTATTCCATTGAAGACGAGGAGTCGAAGCGGCCGTACCGCGCGTTGCGGCACCGTCGCGGCGAAGCGGGCACAGAGAACGACACGCTGATCTATGAGGAAGCGGACGAGATGTTCCGGGCCTACTGCTGGCGCAGCCGCAGCCGCGGCTTTCTCTTCATTACCAGCGACAGCCACACCACGAGCGAAGTGCGCTTCCTGCGGGCGAACGACCCGACGGGCGAATTCGGCATGGTCGCGCCGCGCCGCCACGAACACGAATACGAGGTGGATCACTATATCGGCGACGACGGCGAGTGGTTCTACATTCGTACGAACGACAAGGGCCACAACTTCCGTGTGGCGCGCACGCCGGTCGCGGAACCCACCGAAGCGCGCTGGGAAGAGGTGGTGCCCCACCGCGAAGACGTGATGCTGAACAGCCTGGACACCTTCAGCCGCCACATTGTGGTCAGCGGGCGCGAAGGCGGCCTGCCGCTGTTCGAAGTGCAACAGCTATCGACCGGCGAATGGCACCGCGCCGAGTTCCGCGACGCCGCCTACGAAGCCAACCTGGACAACAACCCGGAGTTCGACACGGGCATGATGCGCTTCCGCTACGAGTCGCCGGTCACCCCCCCTTCGGTGTTCGACTACGACATGGCGACGCGCCAGAGCACGCTGCTAAAACAGCAGGAGGTGCTCGGTGGATACGACGCGAGCGCCTACGTTGTGGAGCGTCTGCACGCGGTCGCGGAGGACGGGACGGAAGTGCCGATCACGCTGCTGCGCCGC
>CAZDZP010000167.1:0-5882 GCA_964509855.1 uncultured Anaerolineaceae bacterium
TGCCGCCCGCGCCCTGGCCGAAGCCGAGCGCCCCGTCATCTATGCATGGCAGGGCGTGCATTATGCGAAGGCCTGGGCGGAACTCAAGGAATTGGCGGAGCTGCTCAACGCGCCGGTGACCACCAGCCTCGAAGGCAAGAGCGCCTTCCCGGAGGACCACCCGCTTTCCCTCGGGTCCGGCGGCCGCTCGCTCCCCGAGTCGGTGCACCGCTTCCTCCAGGAATCCGACGTCATCTTCGGCATCGGCTGCAGCTTTGGCACAACGGGCTTCGGCATCCAGTTCCCCGCCGGCAAGTCCTACATTCACGCAACGCTCGACCCCGCCGACATCGGCAAGGACATCTACCCCACCCACGCGCTCGTCGGCGACGCGAAGCTCACCCTCCGCGCCCTCATCGACACGCTGAAGTCTAACCCCGGCAAGCATGCCGCCGGTCGCAAGAACGACGTCCCCGCGCGCATTTCGGAAATCCGCGACGGCTGGATGAACCGCTGGCGTCCGAAGCTCGAATCCAACGAGACGCCGCTTTCGCCCTACCGCGTCATCAACGAACTGATCGCTGAAGTCGACCCCGCCAACCACATCATTACCCACGACGCCGGCAGCCCCCGCGACCAGATCACCCCCTTCTGGCCGAGCATCGAGCCGCTCAGCTACATCGGCTGGGGCAAAACAACCCAGCTCGGCTACGGGCTCGGCCTCGCCATGGGTGCGAAGCTTGCCCACCCGGACAAGCTCTGCATTAACGTCTGGGGCGACGCCGCCATCGGCTTCACGGGCATGGACTTCGAAACCGCCGTGCGCGAACGCCTGCCGATCCTTTCGATCCTGATGAACAATTTCTCCATGGCTATCGAACTGCCTATCATGCAGGCGGCCACGGAGAAGTACCGCAGCACCGACATTTCCGGGAACTACGCCGACATGGCGAAGGCCTTCGGCGGCTACGGCGAACGCGTGACCGAACCCGGCGAAATCCGGGCCGCGATTCGCCGCGGAATCGAACAAACGCAGAACGGCACGCCCGCGCTGCTGGAGTTCCTGACCGCCCAGGAAATCGAATACTCGGTGTTCCGCTAAGGGGTCGAGGATGGAGGAGGGGAACATGACGCAACTGCTCGAAGGCATCCGTGTCGTCGACGTGACCACGGACAAGGCGGAGATGGCGGGCCGCGTGCTCGCCGACCTCGGCGCCGAGGTCATCAAGGTCGAACCGCCTGGCGGCACCACCGCCCGCCACATGGGGCCTTTTGCCAACGGCGACGGCCGCTCCCTGTATTGGGCTGTCACCGGCCTCGGGAAGCACAGCGTCGTCCTCGACTTCGAACACAGCGACGCCGACCGCCAGAAGCTCCTCGCCCTCATCGCCACCGCCGACATCCTCGTCGAGTCCTTCGCGCCCGGTCACATGGCTGCGCTCGGTCTCGGCTATGGAGACCTCAAGGATCGTCTCCCCGGGCTCATCTACGCCTCCGTCACCCCCTACGGCCAGGATGGCCCGTGGGCCGATCGCCCCGCCACCGACCTCACCATCGAAGCGGCCGGCGGCTTGCTCGGCCTCCAGGGCGACGGCGACCGCCCACCGCTCCCGGTTGGCTACCCGCAGGCGTCCTTCCACGGCGGCGTCCAGGCTGCCGCCGACGCTATCGTCGCGCTCTACGAACGCGAGACTTCCGGTCGCGGACAGTACCTCGACGTGAGCATGCAGGCGGCGATGGTCTGGACTCTAATGAATGCGAGCGGCTTCCCGCCCAACGCCGGCTCTGACCCGCCAAACACGGGTGAAGCGCGCGCGAACGCGGCCGCCAACACCGCCAGCCGCATCATGCCCAGCGCCGATGGCTACGTTGTTTTCGGTGTACAGCCGCGGGGACTTGGCCTGCAGCACACGAAGCGCTTCCTCCAGTGGATGCAGGAAGAAGGCGAACTCGAAGACTGGCCCGAACCGGACCTGGAGAAGTGGGCCAATGAATCCCAGGCAGCGACCATCGTCGACCTGCAGGAAGCGACGGAAGCGATGCGGCCTGTCGCCGAGCGCGTCGCGGGCTTCATCAAGACGCGGAAAAAGGCCGAGCTCTTCGCCCAGGCCGTGAAGCGCGACATCATGCTCGCGCCGCTCTACACACTCGAA
Organism: uncultured Anaerolineaceae bacterium; assembly: GCA_964509855.1. Classification (GTDB taxonomy): domain Bacteria; phylum Chloroflexota; class Dehalococcoidia; order Tepidiformales; family Tepidiformaceae; genus CAZDZP01. The sequence goes on from CAZDZP010000167.1 coordinate 2,133, forward strand.
GAAGTCGCGAACGACCAGCAGCTCGCCGCCCGCGACTTCTGGGTCGAGATCGAGGGTATCCGCTACCCCGGTCCATTCGCGAAGTTCGCCCGCACCCCCATTCGCCTCGAACGCCCGGCCCCCGCACTCGGCGCCGACCAACATCTGCTCGACTCGCTCACCCCTCGGCCCACCGCTGAAGTGCTCACCGGGGGCACCCAACAGGACGGCGTCTTCGCTGGCTTGAAAGTCGCAGACTTCGCCTGGGTGGGCGTTGGTCCACTCGTGAGCAAAGCGCTGGCCGACCACGGCGCCACCGTCGTTCGCATCGAATCGGCCACCCGCCCCGACGTTCTGCGTCTTGGCCCGCCCTTCAAGGACAACGTCCCCGGCATTAACCGCTCGCAGTTCATGGCGAACTTCAACTCGTCGAAGCTCGGCCTAGCGCTCAACCTCGCTACGCCAGAAGGACTCGATATCGCTCGCAAGATGATCGACTGGGCCGACGTCGTTGTCGAGTCGTTTACGCCGGGCACGCTTGCCAAAGTCGGACTGGACTACGCGTCAATATCCGCCGACCGCCCCGACCTTGTGATGGTCAGCACCTGCCTTCGTGGCCAAACCGGCCCGGAACGCACCTACGCGGGATTCGGCCTCCAGGGATCCTGCCTGGCCGGACTCCATCTCCTCACCGGCTGGCCCGACCGGCCACCCGCGGGAACCTGGGGCGCCTACACAGACTTCATCAACCCCCGTTACGGTCTCGCCGCGATCGCGTCCGCGCTCCGGCACCGCAAACTCACCGGGGAAGGGCAGCTCATCGACCTCGCCCAGGCGGAATCGGCCATCAACTTTGTGGCGCCGCTCCTGTTGGACTACACCGTCAACGGCCACCTGCGCGGCGCCTCCGGGCACGATTCGCTCTATGCCTGTCCGAACGGCGTCTTCAAGACTGCCGGTGTCGAACGCTACGTCGCCATCGCCTGCGAAACGACGCGGCAGTGGCGAGCGCTCCAATCTGTCGCGCCGCTCGAACGGTGGGCCGGTCCCCAGTTCGACACATTTGACGGGCGCCTTGTCGCCAAGGCCGCGATCGAAAAGGTGCTCGCCGAATGGTGCGCGGACCAGGACCCGGAGTCGCTGGCCGAGAAACTCTGCGCCGCCGGCGTCGCGGCCGCCATGGTGGAACGCCCCTCCGACCTCTACCACGACCCGCAACTGGCGCACCGCAGCTTCTTCGTGACCCTCGAACACACCGAAATGGGCCCCACTCCTTACGACGGGCTCGCCACGCACTACTCGGCAACGCCGGGGCGTCTGCGCAAGGCCGCGCCCTGCGTCGGCGAAGACACCCACTACGTGCTTGAGCAGGTCCTCGGCCTCGACGAAGAGACCATCCTCGCCGCGGCCGCAGCCCAGGCGCTGGAATAGGAGCCGCCGCATGCCCGCCTATCTCGACGACATCAAGGCGCTGACATTCGATGTGGGAGGCACCGTCTTCGACTGGCACTCCACCATCCGCGACGAAACACGAACGCTCTCCGACGCGCGGGGTTGGGACCTGGACTGCGCTGGTTACGCGAACACCTGGCGCCGCACGATGTTCGAACTCCTGGCGAAGGTTCGCGAGGGAGGACTTCCGTGGATGAACGCCGACCAGCTCCATCGTATGGCGCTCGACGAGATCGCGTCGCAGTTCCCGGCCGTGAACCTGTCTTCGGACGAACTCGACGAGTTGAATCGCGTATGGCACCGGCTCCGGATTTGGCCGGATTTTCCGCCGGCGCTTGACCGGCTGCGTTCCCGCTACACAGTGACCGTCCTGACGGTCCTCAGCTGGTCGCTCGTAGTCGATAGCTCGAAGCACAACGACCTTAGCTGGGACGGCATCCTCAGCTGCGAGTTCCTGGGGCACTACAAGCCGAACGCGGAGGCCTACCTCGAAGCCGTGCGTCTGCTCGGACTCGAACCGCACCAGGTGATGATGGTCGCCGCACACCCGTGGGACCTGAAGTCGGCCGCAGCCGCCGGTCTTCGCACCGCCTACGTCCCTCGCCCGGGCGAGCGCGGCGAAGGCAACGACGGTGACCTGTCCGCCCCGGACTTTGTCGACTTTGCAGGCGACGACTTCCCGGACCTCGCTCGCAAACTCGTTCCCTAACCGAAGATCACTCGGTGGGTACGCCCTGCAGGAGTGGCATCACCAGTTCGCCGAATCGTTCCGCCTCCGTGTGATGCGGATATCCCGACAGGCAGAAGCTCTCCGCACCGAGGTCCGCATACTCGCGCAGTGTCGCCGCCACCTGCTGCGGATTCCCCACGATCACCACGCCTGCGCCGGGCCGGACCGTCGTCATCCCCGTCCACAGCTGCGGACCGAGGCGGAAGTCTTTCATCTCGGCAAGTTCCCGCATTCGGCTGTTCGCCTGCGACTGCTGCCACATGGTGCGAATCGTGTCCTTCAGAACCTGCGGAGTGTGGACGATCAGATCGTTCGCAGCCTGCCACGCGTCTTCCTCGCGTTCTCGCACGATAATCTGCGCCCGTAGTCCCAATCGCAGCGCGTCCTCGCGACCGTGTCGCCGCGCCGCAGCCTTCGCATCCGAAAACTCCGCCGCGATGCGCTCGGGCGTATCGAGCCACGCCAGGAAGACATCGGCGTGTTTGCCGCAAACGTTCTTAGCCGCCGGCGAGATCCCGCCAAGGTAGAACGGCGGATGCGGCTCCTGGTACGGCTTTGGGTAGACCTGCCCGCCGCGTAGCTGGAAAAACTTCCCTTCGTGTTCGAAGGGCTCGCGCTCCGTCCACAGCCGCTTCATCAACGTGACCGTTTCGTCCATGACCGCGTAGCGTTCATCGTGGTCATAGAACAGCCCCTCGGCCGCCTCTTCGTCGCCGCCAGGCCCCGCGATGAGGTTCACGCAGATGCGTCCCTGGGTCAGCTGGTCGAACGTCGTCACCATCTTCGCCATCGTTGCCGGCTGTATGTAGCCAGGCCGCGCCGCGACCAGCATTTTCAGCTTCGTCGTCCGCGCCGCCATCATCGAACACGCTACCCACGCCTCGTAGCAGCGGGTCTGCACCGGCACCAGCGCGTATTCGAAACCCGCCTTCTCGGCAGCCAGCGCCACGGCCGTAAAGTGCTCCAGGGAAGGCGGGATTGAAGCCCCCGGCACACCAAACGCAGTCGTGTCCCCCGCAGTGGGAACAAACCACCCGAACTCCAAGCGCTGACTCATCCCGTCCTCCCCCGCGTTTCGTACGCCAGGATTCACGATACAGCCCACCCTGTTTTCGTACCGGTCCGGGCAGCGGCGGCGTACCATGCGGCCAACGAAGCATGAAGGCGAAACGCTCTCCCCGCCTGCGAAGGGAATCCCCCACAAGCCAGTCCAGGCGAGGCGAAGGGCGGGGCGCGCTTCACGAAGCGACGGCCGAACCGGAACGGGTTCCCGGCGCCCCGGCTCACCTTCTCTCAATTGTGGATATGCAGCGAGTCGTGGGGAACCGGACGACAGCGAGAACCATCGCCCGGCGCTCCGAACCAGCCCCCGCTTCAGCAGCTCCCGTCCCAAACTTGCTCCAGTTGATCGCTGAGACCGCGCCTGCGCTCCTCGCGGTCATCCCCGCTCCGGAAATAGAAGCCCTCCAGAAGCGACTCACGATCGCGCAGAAGAACCAGGAACTTGCCCAGGAGTCCAACCGTATTCGGCAGGACTTCGAATCGCGATACAACCTGCCCGCGGAAGGCTTCGGCGACACACGCGATCG
>CAZDZP010000168.1:0-5878 GCA_964509855.1 uncultured Anaerolineaceae bacterium
TGGAGATGTTCACGCGAGGGAGCTCCGGCAGGGGCTTCAACCTCACCGACGAGGGCGAACGCGTGCTGCGCTTCGCCAACGATGTGCTGGGCGCACTCGGTACATTGCAGACGGAATTGCAGTCAAAGGGACGGATTCGGCGTGAAACCGTCTCGATCGCCAGCGGCCCGTACATCGCGAAGTACGTCCTTCCCCGGCTCGTTGCCGCCTGTCGCGAACGATATCCCCATCTCCATGTCCGCAGCGTGCAGACTAGCGTGGACGACCTTAACGACATCGTTCGGCGAGGCGACGCGGACTTCGCGGTGCATTCGGAGGCCTACACGGACCCCACGCTGCGCTCCGTGCCGCTGTTCCGCGACCGCATTGTGCTTGTGGGGACGCCCCAGCATCCCGCACTCCAGGCCGAAGGCCCCTGTGCCGAGACTATTGCCTCGTCCGCATTCGTGCTGTCGCTGCCGAACAGCGAGCCTCGCCAGATTTCGGAACGCTGGGCGGCGTCGCTCAACGTGAATCTCGACGTTGTCATCGAAGGCGCGAGCTACGATGCGCTCAAGGAAGCGGCCGTCCAGGGTATTGGCCTCACGGTGCTCCCGGAGACCATCGTCTATGAGGAAGTGCGCGACGGGCGGCTGATCGCTTGTCCGCTACCAGGGATGCCGTGCGACAGGCAGATGTGCCTGGAGTACGACCCGAACCGGCAGATGAGTCCGGCAGCGGAAGCGTTGCTCACCGTTGCCCAGGACGGACAGTGGCGGGCGCAGGTCCCAGTTTTCGCCCCTTGCTAGAAGCAGATCGCTAGCGCAGTGCAGTTCGTGGTACCTACCAAGTGCAAGGCCAGGGTCCGCAGCGCTCACGTATAGCCAACAACTATCGATCGCGGCGAAGCGATGCGGAAACTGGTGACGGTTCTCCGTTTTGGGATCGAGGAATCCTTCGCCTCGGCTGTTTGCGCGAATCGAAGCCGCGCATAACCACCGGCTAAGCCCGCATAAGGCCCAAGGTCTTGCCGCCCCACAGCCGCCTACGAATACTTGGGCTTCACTGGTCACCTTCTGTGGCTGGTCACCACTCAGTTGGAGGCGGTGGCATGAAATTCCACTGGTTTGCCGAAGTTACCTATCCACATTTGCCCAAGGACTTCCCCGAGAAGTACAGCAGCGCCTGGGTCGACACCCCTGCGCACCTGCACGACCCGCTCAAGGTCGGGCAGGTCTACAAGATGTTCCTCCGCCTTATGGAGTATGCCGACACGCAGAACTTCGATGGCCTGGCGGTTAACGAGCATCACCAGACCGCATTCGCGATGTCGCCTTCGCCGAACCTGCTTGCGGCCTCGCTCGCAAACTCGACGAAGAACGCGGCGATTCTCATCATCGGTGACAGCCTCGCACTCTATAACCCGCCGACACGCGTCGCCGAAGAGATGGCCTACATGGACTGTCTCTCCGAAGGCCGATTGATCGCGGGCTTCGTCTACGGCACGCCGATGGACTCGACCTTCTCCTACGGAACACCGCCGATCGAGCTGCGTGACCGCTTCGCTGAAGCGCACGACCTCATTCTGAAGGCGTGGTCGGAGCCGGAGCCCTTTGCCTGGAATGGCAAGTACAACAAGCTCCGCTACGTCAACATCTGGCCGCGACCCGTACAGAAGCGGCCCCCGATCTGGGTGCCCGGCAGCGGCTCCATCGAAACGTGGGATCTCGTCATCGAGAACGACTACTGCTACGGCCACCTGTCGTTCTCAGGACTCCAGTCGGCCCAGCCGATCGTTGATGGGTATTGGGATTATGTTGACAAGCACAACGGAAACATGAACCCCAACAAGATGGCTTTCACGCAGATCTGCTGCGTCGCAAACAGCGATGCCGAAGCAGAAAAGCTGTACGGCGAAGCGGTGCAGTACTTCTACAAGTACAACTCCACTTCCCCGGCGTTCCTGCAGCCGCCGGGGTACCGCACCGAACGCTCCCTCAAGTGGGAACTTGAGCGCGCCTCGGTCCCAAACCCGGACCGCATGCGCGCCGCCCGCGGCGAGATGTCGTTCCAGGAGTACAACGACAAGGGCTACATCGTCGCCGGGTCGCCGGAGACGGTCCGCGAGCGCCTACGCGAACTGGCCAAGAAACTCCGCGTCGGACAGCTCATCCCCACGCTGCATATGGGCAACCTGAGCGAAGAGACCGCGCAGATGAACACGCATCTCTTTGGCACCCAGGTCATTCCCTATCTTCGCGATGTCTGGGACGAGTACCCGGACGAATGGACGCCGAAGGTGAGCCAGGAACGCGTAGCCGCGAACATGCCTAAGGTGGCCGCAGGCGCCCCGGCTGGAGGTCAGTAGAGCATGGGCTGGAGCACCGTAGAAACGGGACCCTACAAATTCAACACGCTCGAACTGGGCAGCGGCTCGCCGCTCGTCTACCTTCATGGCGTTGAAGGTCACCCGGGTGAGGCCCCCTTCCTCACCCGGCTGGCCGAGACGCACCGCGTAATCGCGCCGGAACTTATTGGCTACGGCGATTCAACGGGGTTCGAACACATCGACGACGTTCTCGACATGACGCTTGCCGTTCGGCAGTGCGTGGAGAAAGTCGCCGGTGGGTCATTCGACCTTGTTGGGCACTCGCTCGGCGGGATGTTCGCGGCGGAACTTGCCGCCATCACGCCGCAGCTCGTTCGCAAGCTCGTTCTCGCCGGGCCCTTCGGTCTCTGGATCGACGACAACCCTATCCCGGATTTCTTCACGTTGAACCCGCAGAAGCTTGCCGAGATCACCTGGGCGACCGAAGGGAACGCCGCAACCGCGGTCCTCAACCGGGAACTCGCGAACGGAAGCGACCCTATCGTGAAAGCGCTTTCGCGTTCGACGAACCTGGCTATCGCGGGTAAATTCCTGTGGCCAATCCCGGACCGGGGCCTGCGAAAGCGGCTTCCGTTGATTAGCGCGCCAACCCTGGTGCTCAGCGGCGAGTCGGACAAACTGATTCCGCCCGCCTACGGGCAGGCATTCGCGACTGCCATCCCAGGAGCCACGGCGGAAACCATGTCGGGCGCTGGCCACTATCCGATGGTGGAGGCCGAAGAAGCGTTCGTCGCCCGCGTGAACGGCTTCCTCCAATAGAATGACGCGTCCGTTGCGACGCCCGCGACGCCAATCCAACCGGGGTGTGGTCACAGAATCCGCACCCCGGTCCCATATGAAACAGGTTTGAAGGAGTACCAATGCCAACCGATGCCCGAGTAGTCGTCGTACCCGCAGGGGAAGACAGCCCCACACTTCGCATTGATGAAGTGAAATTGCCCGACCCGGGCCCCCACCAGGTGATCGTGAAGCAGTTCGCTTCGGGTATCTGCCATTCGCAGCTGCACCAGATGCACCGCCCGCGCCAGGCGCCGGTCGTGCTCGGCCACGAATCGACCGGCATCGTGATGGCGAAGGGCAAGGAAGTCACGCACGTCAAGGAAGGCGACCGCGTGATGGTCACCTGGGTTCCGCGTGACGGTGAAAACAGCACGCGCCGTGCCGAAGCCGTGACGCTGGTCCTCGCGGATGGGTCGAAGGATGTTTCGCAGAACGTGTTCACCTGGGCCGACATCACTATCGCCGACGAGCAGTACGTGGTCTCGATGCCGAACGATGTCCCGACTGACGTGACTGCCATCATCGGGTGCGCCGTCATGACCGGCTCGGGCGCGGTGTACCACACGGCTGGCGTGAAGAAGGGCGAAAGCGTTGCCGTCTTTGGTGTTGGTGGCGTTGGCCTTTCCGCGATCGCAGCAGCCGCGGTGATTGGCGCCGACCCCATCATCGCCGTCGACCTGGACGACCAAAAGCTCGAATTCGCAAGGAAGTTCGGCGCCACGATTGGTGTGAACGCGCGTAACGGCGACCCGGTCGCGAAGATTCGCGAGCTGACAAAGAACGCCACCGAACTCGACATGATGGGCAACCCGGTTGCAGGCGTGGACTATGCCTTCGACTGCATCGGGCTCAAGGTCACGATGGAACAAATCATGCCGGCGGCGCGCCCAGGAGTGCTCGGGCGTTCGACGGGTGGTACAGCCGTGCTGGTTGGCGTTCCCGGTACCAACGTCGAACTCGATGCTCGCGACCTGCTGATAGCCGAGAAGAAGTACATCGGCAGCATTGGTGGCTCTTGCCGCCCGGACCGCGACTTCCCGATGTTCATCCGCTGGTACAAGGAAGGCGACCTGGACCTCGACGCGATGGTCACCGCCCGCTACAAGCTGGACCAGATCAACGAAGCCACGCACGCGCTGGAGAAGGGCGAAATCTCCGGCCGCGCGATCATGGAGTTCTAAGGAAGGCGCCTCATGCCGAAACTCGAGGCCAATGGCGTCTCGCTCTACTACGAAGAGCGAGGTGCCGGTACTCCGCTGCTCTTCATTTCCGGGCTTGGCCGCGACCACGTTTCCTGGAACCTGGTAACACCGCAGTTCGAGGAGGAGCATCGTTGCATCGTCTTCGACAACCGCGGAACCGGGCAGAGCGCGACCCCGCCCGGCCCGTACTCCATTGAACAGATGGCGGACGACACCGCCGACCTGCTCAAGCAGCTCGAGGCGGCGCCAGCCGATGTCGTGGGCGTCTCGATGGGGTCTTCCGTGCTTCAAGCGCTGGGGTACCGGCACCCGGGCGTCGTGAATCGCGCGGTGTTCGTGTCCGGGTTCCCGAACTACACGCCCGTGCAGCAAGGGTGGCTGGATTGTCTGCTCGCGCTGCGGAAGGCAGGCGTCGACCCGGTATCCCAGGCGATCATGGGGATGCCCTGGGGTATGACCGCACGGACGCTGTATGACCACGACCGCGCCGCGGAAATGGTCCGCCTCGGGGTCGAAATGGCGCCTCCGGCTTCGAACGAAGGCTTCGCGGCGCAGGCGGCCGGGCTGCGCGTGTTCGACAGCCGGTCGAACCTCCACAAGCTGCAGGCGCCCGCGCTCGTGCTCGTCGGCGCTGAGGACATCCTCACGCCGCCAGCGCAGTCAGCGGAGATGGCGGACCTGATGCCGCACGCAAGGCTGCAGGTGCTGCCACGAGGCAGTCACGGCGTCGTGGCGGAGTACATGGACGACGTGGTTCGCGCCATCAAGGACTTCTTCGCAAAGACACCGGTGTAGGGGCCGGACAAAATTCGCCAATAGAGACGGGGGCGTCGCATGCGACGCCCCCTTTCTTTGTGCTGTGCAAACCGCGATTAGCGGCCGGTCCAGTTTGGGGCGCGCTTCTCGGCGAAGGCGCGTGGGCCTTCCACTGAGTCCTCGCTGCGGCGGCGGCGCATCTCCCACTCGTAGGGGCGCTTGGCGGCCTGCTCGAGGCTGTAGTCGAGCCCGACCATCGAGCACTCCTTCGTGGAGCGAACCGAGAGCGGAGCGCAACGGATGATGTCCGCAACCCATCCCTCGATAGCAGCGTCGAGCTGGGCGAGAGGCACAACTTCGTTCACCAGCCCCAACTCGTAGCCGCGCTGGGCGGACATGTGCCGGCCGGTGAGCATGTGACCCATGGCGGCCTTAAGGGGCGCCTGGCGCGGCAAGCGATGTACACCCAGCGCGCCAGCGATGAGACCTCGGCGCGGTTCGGGAAGGCCAAGCTCCGCATGGTCGGCGGCGACGATGATGTCGCAAGCGAGCGCCATTTCGAAACCGCCGCCCAGGGCAAAGCCGTTTACCCGGGCGATGACCGGCTTGAACAGGTCGTAGCGGCTGGTGATGCCACCGAAACCGCCCTTAGGGAATCCAGCCTTGGGGCGCTGGTCGGCGGGAAGGCGCGACATTTCGGCGGTGTACTTAAGGTCGTTGCCAGCGCTGAAGGCGCGCTCGCCCTGGCCGGTGAGCACGGCGACCCACATGT
>CAZDZP010000169.1:0-5869 GCA_964509855.1 uncultured Anaerolineaceae bacterium
CGAGGTCCGCCTGTTCGCAGAGGTTTCCGCAGTAAGTCATCTTGAGCGAGGAACTAGGAGAGCGGCGCCAGTCATAGCGGATACCGCACCGGGCACAGTTTCGAATGTTCGACAGTTCCATTGCGGCACCTTTTTCGTGGATTGCCAGCTCCGATCAGGGAGGTGGCTCTATGACTATCGTCGGCAAACATGCGCGTGTGCGTGATAGGGGTGAGTACCAAGATTTCACCGCTTGTACACCGAGCCGGGCTTGATTCGCCCGAAGTCGCTTCGAAGTGTTGCCGTGGATTGGCAATGCTGACAGAATCCCCTCCCATCACATTGGCCAGCGAGCCAAACACCGGGGGCGTCCATGGGGTTTAAGGTTGATACGGGGATGTACGCTGGCAAGCTGGAAGAGGCTGCTAGCGTCGCGAAGAAGGCTGAGGCGATGGGCTACAGCGGCATCAACGCCGCCGAAACCGCACACGACAGTTTTCTGCCGCTGGTGATTGCCGCCGAACACACCGAACGCATCCAGATTGGCACTTCAGTGGCGATCGCCTTCCCCCGGAGCCCCATGGTTACCGCCATGCTCGCCTGGGACCTCCAGCGCTTCAGCAATGGCCGCTTCATCCTTGGGCTCGGCACGCAGGTGAAGGGGCACAACCAGCGCCGTTTCAGCGTGCCCTGGGTGCCGCCTGCTCCACGTATCCGGGAGTACGTCGAATCGCTTCGTGCTATCTGGACCTCCTTTCAGAGCGGTGAGCCGCTGAACTACGTGGGAGAGCACTACTCCTTCACGCTCATGACTCCGAACTTCAATCCCGGCCCGATCGAACACCCGCACGTCCCGGTGCATATCGCCGCTGTGAACGAACGCAATGCCTACGTCGCCGGGCTCGTGTGCGACGGCATTAAGCTGCATGGCTTCAACACCATGAAGTACACGAAGGAGGTCATCCTCCCGCAGGTCGAAAAGGGCCTGGCGAAGAGCGGCCGAACGCGTGACCAGTTCGAGGTCTGCGGCGGCGGCTTCCTCGCAACGGGGGCAACTTGGAATGACTGCGAACGCGCCGCCCAGGAAGTGAAGCGCCAGATTTCTTTCTACGGTTCGACCCGCACATACCAGAACGTGTTTGACCATCACGGTTGGGGCGACACCACCGCACGCCTTCATGAAATGTCGCTGCAAGGTAAGTGGGCCGAGATGCCCTCTGTCATCCCTGACGACATGGTCCAGGAATTCGCGGTCGTCGCTCCGTACGACAAAGTCGTTGACGCGATGAAGGACCGCTACGGCGGCGTCTGCGATCGCATTGGTTTTGGGGCGGCGATGCGCACCCCCGAAGATGCCGAAGCGGCGCAGGAAATCATCAAGAAGCTGCAGAACAGCTAGTTAGCGGAAACAGCACCAGGGAGAACACCATATGACGTCTCAACGCGAGGACGCTGTCGCCGCACTATTCGGAGCAAGCGCGCTGCTCGATGCAGTCCGGCTCCAAATCTGGGACCGCCAGGGGCTCACCGTGACGCAGCTCCGGTTAATCGGCCACCTGCGCGAGCGAGAAGGCCTTTCGAACGCCGAACTCGCCGATCTTCTGTATGTCACCCGTCCTTCAGTGTCAGCGCTCCTGGAGCGCCTCGAGCGAGGTGGCTTCATACGGCGCGAGGTTTCCCCTACGGATCGGCGGGGGATTCGCATCTGGCTCGAAGACAGCGGTCGCGAAGCCTTTGATAGCGCACGCGGCGAAACGTGGGCCTTTGCGCTCGGCCTCATGGAAGACCTGAGCGATGAGCAAGTTGCCGAGATCACGAAAGCACTGGAAACGCTCGTTGAGGCCGGTCGTGCCCGGCGCGAAGCAGACCTCAGATTGGCGAGCCAAACAGAGGGATGAATTGGCTGTAGAAAAGGCACTGGTGTGCCGACTGTTCATACATGGGTATCCGTTCAGCGGCCGTCGTTTTCGTGTGCGTCCTCACTATGCTTGTCGGAGCCACCGGCGCGCCCCGGGTTGCGAATGCTTTTCCCGGCCAGTTCACGGCCTCTGAGTCGTACTACAAGGTCCTGCCCGGAGAGGCGCGCATCGAAGCCCGCATCCAAGCCGAAGTCCAGTCCGCCGAGCAGGAAGACCTCGAAGTGGTCGTGCTCTGGGCTATGCCCCAGGCGCAGGATATCTCGGTTATGCGCGGCGATGTGGAACTCGAAATCGAGACTACGCCTGCAAGCGCCGACATTCCCGTCCTGGTCGCCGTAACCCTCGACAAACCGCTCCGCGGCAAGCTCACCGCCGAACTCCTCATGACCTACGTTGTCCCAGCGCAGAAGTCCGAACTGGTGGAAGTTGCCAGCGGCGTTGTGGAGTCGTACTTCGTTAGCCAGGGTTTCGGCTCATTCGTTTTCCTCGACCTGCCGGAGTCGGGGGACAACGTTGTCGACCCGGGATGTGTTCCTACCAAGAAGCAGCCCGGGGGCGGGTTCGAGCGTTGGGTTTGCGGCGAAGCAGCCATGGTCGCCCTTCGCGGCAACGACCCTAGCGTTGTTGAGCGCTGCGCCAACCTCGATGATCGCTGCCGTCAGCGGCTGACTGACCTCCCCTTCTCCGCATTCGCGCAGTCAATCACGGACCCGTCACTTGTTTCGGTGTTAAGGGAAACCGTGGAAGTCGCGGGGAAGCCCGTCCAGGTGGAGTTGAAGTACTTCCGTTCGGACGCGGCGTGGGCACAACGCCAGTTCGACGTTGCAAAGCAGTCATTCCCTTTGCTCCAGCAAGTGTTCGGGTTCACCTATCCCCATGACCAGGCGCTCTTCCGCCAATCGCATCAGATCGGCAATCTCGGCATCGGCGGCCTGGCGTTCACCGAAAGCGGCGAAATGTTGCTCGGCTACGACACCGGCCTCGACGAAGAAATCACCGTGCACGAACTCGCGCACCAATGGGCGGGTCTCAACCTGGAACACCCATGGTTGTGGGAGGGGTTGGCCGAGTACGCCACCGGCCGCGTCGCCCCGCAAATTGGGATAGGCCTCTACCCCACTCACTGGCAGGACTATGGCTACACCGACCCCCTGGCAACCTGGTACAACGGCTCCGAGATCACGAACCCCAACTACTGGTATGGGAAGGCGGGCGCCTTCTGGTTCGCCTACGAAGCCGCAGTCGGTGGCCCGGAAGCCATGACCGCTATTCTCACGCAGCTCGACGATGACCCCGCGATGCTCCCGATCACCGGGCGCTGGTTCATGGACGCCGGTGAGGCACTGAGCGGTGCGAACCTTGATGCTCTCTTTCTCGAGTGGGTCTGGCAGCCCGACTACGGTGCACGCACATTGGCACAACGCCGCGCCGCGCATGACCTCGTTGACTCGCTCGTCGCCGAGGCGGCTGTGCTCGGGCTTTCCGGCATTCCGACCGACCTGAAGTTCAACCTTGATGCCTGGACCTTCGGGCCTGTGGAGCGGCAGGTAACGAACGCCAGGGCAGCAGTCGAAGAGTACCGGGCGCTGCTCGCATCGGAAGCGGAAACCGAGGCCGCAGGTGCTGTCTCGATTGCAGGGAACTGGCCCTTGATGTCCATCAGCGGCTTCAGGGCGTCCGTATCGGACTACTCCCAGGTATTGCGACAGCTCCGTGACGCGAGCCAAAGGCTGGCGGAACTTCCCGCGGACAGCGCCCCCCGCACGATGCTGGCGGAGGCCTGGGCCGCTTATGGCGATGGCGACCTTGCCGAAGCCAAACGCCTCTCTTCCGAAGCCGAGGTGAATGTCTTCAACGTGGCCGCAAGCGAACGAATGATCGCTGTTGCCGAAAAAGAGCAGGAACGCTTCGAAGAGAACTTTGTGAAGAGCATCGGAATGATGGGCAAGTCGCCTGATACGCAACTCGAGGAAGCCCGCGCCGACTATGCGGCGGGTGAGTATGGCGCAGCACTCGCCAAGGCGGAGTCAGCGTACGAAGCATGGAATGGTGCGCAAGCGCGTGGTTTCCAACTCCTCGGATTCGCGGCCGCTGCTATGTGCGCGCTCAGCTTCGCCGTGTGGTGGTTCCTGCGCCGCCTGGACCTGAAGTCGGAGGCTGCGAAGAAGCGCGGTATTCATGAAAGCCACCACATCGAACGGAAGGACCTTACGAAGCGGCGCAACCCTCGGTGGAAAGACTGGGAGAACAACCCTTAGCCGCCGATGGCGACCATCCCTAGCCGGATGCTGACAATCAGCAACGCGATAGCCAGCGCCCGGGTAACCGCGTTGCCATGAAGCCGCCGTCCCACGAAAGCCCCAAGTTGCGCACCGGACACCGCTCCCACCGCGATGAACAGGCCTTCAAGCAATGCGTCGTTGAAGCCGAGATTGCCGCGGAAAACATGTACGAGCGTTGCCTCGCCCGCCATGAACATCAGCACGAACTGTGACGTTGATACCGCGATGTGGATCGGAAAGTGCAACACCGAGGCCATGATCGGCACGTGGAGTACGCCGCCACCGATCCCCAGCAAGCTGCTGAACAGCCCCACGCCGACGCTGAGCAGGACACCCTTCCACAGCTGGAACGAGTAAATGTACGCGTTTCCATAGCGGTCACGGATGAGGCGGTTGACGACGCCCATGCCCCTAACCGGTTCGCGAATGGCCGTCGGTTCCCTGCGAAAGAGCAGGTACAACGCCAACCCCCCCAACACTATTGCGAACATCGCGTCGAACGCTCGCCGGGGAAACACCCCAACTAGCATTGCCCCGGCCACTGCGCCTGGAAGCGTACCGAGCGCGAACCATAGCCCGCTGCGGTAGTCGATCCTCAGTTGGCGGGCGTAGGCGGCGCTCCCCGAAATCGAGTTCAGCATCACCACGAAGAGCGAGATCGCGGTGATGTGCGCTGGCTCCCGCTCGGGGTGCAGGAAGAGCAGCACTGGCACAAGGATGAAGCCTCCGCCCGCGCCGACGAGAGTCCCGAAGGCGCCGACGGCGAAACCCAACACAATCAACAACAGGTCTTGAAGTTCCAGCGTGACCCCCGGAAGCCCAACCAGCCCATTGCCGATAGTGCCAGAGGCGCCCGCCTCGGGATACTTCCACCCGGCCCACTTCCTGCGGCCGAAGCGGCCGGGCGCCGTCTTCCTGATTCCTGTTCACCGCGTTTGCTATGCTTGGGGCAATGGCAAAACCCCTCCACTCCACGGCCCGGGTGGCCGAACGCGCCTACCTCGTCGCCGCCGACATCCCGGGCGGACTTCTCTCCGCACAGGAATCCCTCGACGAACTCTCGGAACTCGCGCGAACCGCGGGCGCCGAGGTCGTTGGCTCCACTACTCAGCGCCTCCAACGGCCGCACGTCGCGACCTACATCGGGAAAGGCAAGCTCGAAGAAGTGACCGCCGACGCCCGTGAACTCAAGGCGACGCTCGTGATCTTCGACGATGAGCTCTCCCCTTCGCAGCAACGCAACCTGGAGAAGGCGCTCGGCACGAAGGTCATCGACCGTACCGCGCTCATCCTCGACATCTTCGCGACGAGGGCGTCGACACGTGAAGGCAAACTTCAGGTCGCCCTCGCGCAGATGCAATACCTCCTGCCGCGTCTGGCTGGGCAGTGGTCCCACCTTGAGCGTATGGAAGGCGCCATCGGCACCCGCGGCCCCGGCGAAACGCAGATTGAAACCGACCGTCGCCTCATCCGAAACCGCATCGCGCGCATCAAGCGCGACCTGGACGATGTCCGCACGCAGCGTTCGCTCCGGCGGCGTGCCCGCGACCGCAGCGGCGTTATGGTCGTTTCGCTCGTTGGCTACACCAACGCGGGGAAGTCGACGCTCATGCGGGCGCTCTCCGGCGCAAACGTTCTGGCCGAAGACAAGCTCTTCGCCACACTTGATCCGGTGACGCGGCGCATGCG
>CAZDZP010000170.1:0-5849 GCA_964509855.1 uncultured Anaerolineaceae bacterium
GTGCAGATCCCGGTGACGCGCGCCGGCGATACGAGCGGCACCGATGTCGTGTCCTGTTCGGTCTCCGGCGGTACCGCTTCGGGGACGACGGACTACCTGTTTTCGCAGCAGCAGTTGACCTTCACGCCGGGACAAACGGTGCGGAACTGCCAACTGACCATTCTGAACGACATGTTGGTGGAACCGGACAGGACGGTAGTGCTTTCGCTGTCCGTTGTGAGCGGCTTCGACGGCGGCGCCGGACCGCATCCCACGACCACGGTGACCATTGAAGACGACGACGGCCCGGGCCAGTTTTCGTTCACCA
The DNA here is from genome assembly GCA_964509855.1 of uncultured Anaerolineaceae bacterium. GTDB lineage: Bacteria > Chloroflexota > Dehalococcoidia > Tepidiformales > Tepidiformaceae > CAZDZP01. Next base: position 308 of record CAZDZP010000170.1, read on the forward strand.
CCAGTTCCGTCACCGTGAACGAAAGCGCCGGGCAGGTCGTGCTGACGGTGCAGCGGCTCAATGGCGTGACCGGCGCGGTCACCGTCGATTACGGGACGATCACTGGCACGGCGACTGCGCCGGCAGACTTCACAGCGACGGCGGGGACGTTGACCTTCGCCGCGGGACAGTCATCGCGGACGATCACGGTTCCGATTGTGGCGGACGCAGTGTTAGAGGGCCCGGAAACGTTCTCCGTCGCGTTGAGCAACCCCCAGGGCGGCGCGGGGCTTGGTTCGCCCTCGTTGGTGACCGTGACGATTCAAGACAACGATTCGATCGGCACGTTCGCGTTCAACAGCGCAACCTACGAAGTGCAGGAGAACGATGGGCCCGCTTCAATCACAGTGGTGCGCACAGCGGGCACGAGCGTGGCCGCGAGCGTGAACTACGCGACGAGCGCCGGGCCGACGAACCCCGCGACCGCTGGCGTGGACTACGTGAGTACTTCCGGAACGCTGAACTTCGCTGTTGGCGAAACCAGCAAGTCGTTCAACGTCATCATTAATGACAACGACGTGGCCGGGCTCGACAAGACAGTGACCCTGACACTCAGCACACCGACGAACGGCACGACGCTGGGCAGCCCTTCGACTGCGGTGCTGACGATCCTCGACAACGAAACGACACAACCGATTGTGACAAGCGTGTCGCCGTCGCAGGGGCCTACGACGGGGGGCACGATTGTGACGATTCTCGGCGGAAACTTCACGGACGCGACGTCCGTTTCGTTCGGGGCGTCGACGACCGCGAACTTCGTGCTGGCGAGCGACGACCGCATCGTGGTTGTTTCGCCGTCCGGTTCGACGGGAACGGTGGATGTCCGCGTCACGAGCCCGGCCGGGACCAGCGCGACGAGCGAGGCCTCGAAGTTCCAGTACATCCCGGTGCCGGTAGTGACTAACCTGAGCCCCAACAGTGGGACGGCATCGGGTGGAACAACCGTGGTTCTCACCGGGAACGGGTTCTCGGGGGCGACGCGGGTGACCTTCGGGAACACCGACGCCACGTCGTATGTCGTGAACTCCGACACTTCCATCACGGCGATTGCGCCCGCGGGGGCCGAAGGGGCGGAGGTTGTGGTGCGCGTTACGAATGCGAACGGTACCAGCCCTTCGAACACGGCTGCGCGCTACCGATACCGCGGGGACGAAGGGACGCTGGAGACGACGCTGTTCCAGCGCTGGACGCTGATCACGTGGGGCGGAACCGACGGCATGGGAGTGGAGGCGGCACTGCGCGGCCAGGAAACGCCCAACAACCCGGATACGAACAGCATCTATAGCGTGGTGAGCGCGGTGTACTTCTGGGATGGTGCTGGGTGGCGTTCGTATTTCCCGGGAGCGGAAAACGTGCCCGGTGCGAACACGCTATCAACGTTCGAGTACGGCAACGCCTACTGGATCGCGATCACCGTGCCCGAGCGGGAGTGGGTGTACCAGGAAGGGCCGTAAATGTTTGGCCGAAGCTGCTCCATTCGTAACGGCGTGAGCAGCTTCGGCGTAGACTTCGCGGCATGGCCACGCTACCTGTTTTCACGCTGAATGATTCCGCCGGCGCGCCGCGCTCGTTTCCTTCCGGGAGGCCGGCATTGCTGTGCTTCGTCAAGGAAGACTGCCCTACCTGCCACCTTTCGATGCCGCTCATCCAGGCTGCCCACGAAGCCTTCGGGGGAAAGGTCGACGTGCTCGCGATCGGGCAGGACGCCGACGGCAACGCGATGTTGGTGAAGGATTACGGGCTCACCGTGCCCATGCTGGACGACTCGGCGCTCCACACGTCCTTCGCCTACGACATCGACACGGTGCCGACGATCATTCTCGCCAAGCCCGACGGGACCGAGGTGTCGCGGTTCGTGGGCTTCGGGAAGCAGGACTGGCAGGACCTCTTCCAGGACCTGATCAGCGTGGCGCTTTCGCCCGCGCCGGTGGTGGACTGGGCGAAGTACCCCGACATGCGGCCCGGCTGCGGATCGAAATCGGTGGAGCCGGACGTGTTCGCGCGACTTTCGGCGGAGGCCGCGAACAGTCCCATTCGCGCGCGCCGCATCGACGTTGGTGAATCGGACGACATTTTCGAGTTCATGTTCGACCAGGGACTGACGGACGGGCTGCCTGTGATCCCGCCCACTCCCGAACGGGTGATGCGCATGCTGGGCGGCACGAAGCGCGACCCGCAGGAGCAGCTCGGGCTGATGCCGCCGAACCTTGCGCCGCTGACGGTGGAGAAGGTGGCGATCAACGCGGTGATGGCGGGCTGCAAGCCGGAATACATGCCGGTGGTCATCGCCGCCATCGAAGCGGTGCTTGAGCCGGACTTCAACATGCACGGCGTGCTCGCGACGACGCACTTCCCCACGCCGGTGATCATCGTCAACGGACCGATCCGCGACCGCATTGGGATGAACTACCGCATGAACGTGCTGGGGCAGGGAAACCGCGCCAACGCAACGATCGGACGTGCGGTGCAGTTGGTGGTGCGAAACGTGGGCGGCGGGCGGCCCGGCGAAGTGGACCGGGCGGCGCTGGGCCAGCCGGGGAAGTACACGTTCTGCTTCCCGGAATTCGAAGAGCGCACGAGCTGGGAGCCACTCCATGTCGAACGCGGGTTCGCGAAGGAAGACAGCACCGTGACTGTGTTTGCCGGTGGTGCTCCGAACGGCATCGTGGACCAGTTGGCAAGGGACGCGCAGGCACTGGCGAACACGTACGCCGCATCGCTCATCGCGGCTTCGCATCCCAAACAGGTGAACTACGGCGAGATCGTGGTCATCATCCCACCGGAGCACGTCGACACAATCGCGGTGAGCGGCTGGACGAAGGCGCAGTTCCGCGAGGCGATCCAGGACGCGACGAAGCGGCCGGTGCGCGACCTTGTGCGCGACGACTACATCCGCGAAGGGTTGCCGCCCGCGGCGGCGGAAAAGCTGGGGATGGACACGCTGGTGCCGAAGTTCCGCTCGGCCGACTCCATCAAGCTGGTGGTTGCGGGCGGCGAGGCAGGGAAGTTCGGCGCCTACCTGATGGGCTGGGTGAGCGGACCGATGGGTTCGAGCATGACGACGAAGAAGATCGGCGACTGAACAGGCCGAAAGCTGGGTGATAAACTCGAACGATGGCTGTACGGCAACGGATCTCGCCCGAAGAATACCTCGCGCTCCCCGAGGAAAAGCCCTACCTCGAGTACATCAACGGCGAGGTGGTGCCGAAAGTGGCGCCTGATATTCGGCACATGCGGCTGGCGCGGGAGCTCATCCTCGAGATTGGGCTTTACTGCCGGGTACACGGCGGAGACGTCGGACCCGAAGGCCGGGTGGAGTTTTACCCGCCGGGAGACACGCGTTTCCTGCTGCCCGATGTGGCGTATTGGGCTCCCGACCGGCCTATTGAGGGTACGCGCGCGATGTTGCCGCCAACAATTGCGGCCGAGATCCGTTCGCCGGGACAATCGTTGCGGCAATTGAGAGAGCGCGCTGCATTCTTCCTCGCCAACGACGTTGTCGAATGCTGGATCGCCGTCCCTGAATCGCGGACGGTCGAGATATTCACGAAAGATGGGCGGCTAACGCTGACCGACACCGACACCCTAGAGACGCCTCTCCTCCCGGGATTTTCGCTGTCGCTCGCCAAGTTCTTTTCGGCGCTCGACCGGTAGCCTTCCCAATCCCCGGTTGCACCCCTAAAACATCGACGTGTCGGTTTCGATGCCGAAGCGCAGGCGGCCGTAGGTGAGCAGGTTGCGATCCGAGACCTGGATGTGCTGGGTAGCCGTGTGGATGTCGCGGAAGCAGCGCTGGAGCGGGCTCGAATCGTGCACGGAGCTCCCGCCGCCGGACGTGTAGGCGAGGTCGACCGCAGCAGCGGATTCGCTGGCGGCGTGCGCGCAGGCGAGGCGGATTCTCGCGCGCTGTTCGACGCTGACGCGACCGCCCGACGACAAGGTTTCCCAGGCTTCCCCGACCGATTCGCGAAGGAAGGCGCGGGCGGCCATCACCTTCGCTTCGGCAACAGAGATGTTGACCTGCGCTGGGGGGTGGTTGGCAAGGGTGCGGGAAGAATAGGCCGGGGTCTTGCCGGCGGCGAGAGCGGCGAGCTCGTCGACTGCACGGCGGGCGATGCCGAGCATAGCAGCGGCGACGCCCGTGGCCAGCAGCGTGAAGTTCGGGAAGTAGGCGATCGGGACATCGACGTGGGGCTTCGAACCGAGCGCGGCGAAGGCACGTCCGTGGGGGACAAAGATGTCCTCCACCGAATAGTCGCCGGAGGCGGTGCCGCGTAGGCCGGCAGAGTGCCAGTTGTCGTGGAGCTTCACGTCGCCAGCGGGGAAGAACATCATCCAGAAGGTGCGGTCGACCATCGTGCCGCCGAGCAGCCAGTCGGCGTGGTCGGAGCCACTGCCCCATGCCCATTGGCCGGTGAGCTGCCAGCCGCCCTCGACTTCGGTCGCGCGGCCCGAGGGATATGCGGCGCCGGCGAAGCACGCGTTGGGGTCGCCGTAGATTTCCAGCGCGGCTCCCGGTTCGAGGAAGACTGAGGTGGAGGACATAGAGGCGGAGTTCATGACGCACCACCCGGCGGCGCCGTCCCAGTAGCCCACTTCGTCAACGACTTCGATGAATCCGAGCGGGTCCATGCCCGGGCCGCCGTAGGTGGTGGGGACGAGCATGTTGAACGCGCCGGTGGGGCGGAGCGATTCAACAACGGACGGCGACATGCGGCGAAGTTGCTCGCCTTCGGCCGACCCGGCGTCGATTGCGGGCCCGATTTGCTTCACGGCTTCGAGAACGGCGCCTGGCATTGTTCGCTCCTGGGCCCGGCTTGGCTCGTTGCATGGTGCGGAATTGTTGATGGGACTGCAACGGTGGACGGCTTTCGGAACAGGAGTGCTCGCCTACACTGGGGGTATGGCTGTTGGATTCTTGCTCTGGCTCATTCTCGCGATCATCAGCCTGCCGCTGGCGATCATCGCGCTGTTCGTGTATCCGATTCTTTGGCTGCTGCTGTTGCCCTTCCGCATCGTTGGCATCGCGGTCGGGGGCGTGCTCGAAACGCTGCGGGCGATAGTGCTGTTGCCGTCCCGCGTGATCGGCGGGCGGCGGTAGACCGTGCAGCGGGCCGCTGTTCCGCGCATAATGCAGGGATTCCCAGCAGGGAGGAACGAGTATGACGACCATTCTCGACCCGACCGACGAGCGAGTCCCGGTACAACGGGAACTGGCGAAGCGGCCGGAAGGCATCACCGGCACCGTTGGCTTTCTTGATATTTCGAAACCGCGCGGCGATGTGCTTATCAATCAACTCGAAGCTCGGCTGAAAGAGCGCCTGCCCGGCGTGACCTTCAACCGCTACGCGAAGCCCACGTTCACAAAGCCGGCGCCGGAAGACCTTCGCCGCAAGATTGCCGAGGAGTGTGGATTCGTCATCGAAGCCCTTGCCGACTGAGGATCTTGCACGACGTGCAGTGTGCACGACACAACATGGTTCGAAATCCAGGGCATCCCTTC
>CAZDZP010000171.1:0-5817 GCA_964509855.1 uncultured Anaerolineaceae bacterium
CAAGCCACATCGAAGTAGTCGAGGGGAAGATCGTCTCCGCCAGCTACGACGGCGTGCTGCTGCCCGTCGGCGAAGAGGAAGAGTAGCCAGTCGAGGGCAAGTGATTGGCATCGGCGGATAAGCAGCGGTTATTGGCAGATGGGCCGTAGGATATCGCACGAAGGAATTCTGAATGGCACGACACTTTGCGAAGGCGCCGAAGGAGATCCGTAGCGCAACGGACGTGCGCTGTTTCGCATTTCCCAATGCCGCTACGGAATCGAGGGTCGACCTTTCGGAAGTGGAATGGATTAGCCCGCTCGGCGTTGTCGCTCTTCTTGCCCAATGTCTGATGGCGACGTCGAAAGGGATTGTCGTGACCGTGAGGCTCCCGGCCGATCGTTCCGTGCGTAGCTATCTTTCGCGGATTGGATTCTACGCCGCTCTCAGGTCACAGGGCGTGCCGGTGGAGGAGGAATCGCTCGCGCTGGACCCGGCGTACAGCGTTCGCGCGTGCCTACCAGTCACAAAGGTAACGCGGGAAATTGAGATGGAAACGGCGGCGAACCATCTGCAGGAAGCGCTTAGCGAGACACGGGCACCCGGGCACCTTCGCACCGTTGTCTACGACGTGATCGCGGAGTTGACCAACAACGCTCGCGAACACGGCTCTCCCTGCTATGTGGTTGCCCAGACACACTCCGGAACAACGAGTGGTACGCCCGGCATTCATATCGCTATCGCTGACTTTGGTGCGGGCTTTCGATCCACTCTTCATGCGTACTCACCTCGCTCCGAGACTGACGCCATCCTGAAATCTTTCAAAGACCAGGTGAGCGGAACCGGCGACCCATATCGGGGAATGGGCCTCGGCTGGGTGTTGAGGCACATTGACGACTACCCGGGAGCCGTCCTTGAACTCATTTCCCGGAACGGAAGCGTTCGAAGGGCCGCGGAAGCATTCAGCCGGTCTCGAAACCCGGATTGTCGCGGTGTACTTGCGACAGCTTACTTTCCGTTCGACGGCTAATGGCTATACTGCCTCTGCGATCCCACTTAAGGAGGACGTGGCTTTGTTGACCAGACTTCGTGACTATGGCAATTCATTTGCCACGCGAGAGCGAGCTACCGATATCGTAGCGAATCTCGACCCAACGAAAGCGGTGGAGATCGACTTTCAAGGCGTCCTCTGCAGCCCTTCGTTTCTCGCCGAGCTCATGGTCCAACTCGCACGCACTAAGAAATCCGTTGTGCTGTGCCCAGACCAAGCGATGGCTCCAAAGATGGAGATGCTAGCCAAGCAGCTCAACGTTTCCGACGTTGTCACCGTACGCCGCCCCGTGATGGCCTAAATGCCAGGCGAGCGATCCGCTCACCCAAACCGAGGCATGACTTCCTTCGCCAGCCCCGTTCACGAAGTGCGCCACGGCGTCACGACATCACCAGGTTCGAACATGGAATGTGCCTCACCAGGAACCACGCCGCCTTCGAAGAACAGAGGCGAAAGATAGAAGAAGAACCCGGCGGCCAACGCGTCGATCCGCCATTCAGGGTTGTCCCCAAGGCCGACAGCGACCGCGAGGAAGGTGGCCGGATCATCCCCGCTCACCGGAGCCTCGTCCGCGGGACTCAGCACCACCGTGAACGCATCCGTACAGCCATCCGCATCGCCTCGGTTGCAACTGATCGCGACGACTCGCCAGCGCGCGGGCGAATCCTCTCTGTCAGCGGCGAGAGAGAGATTGTCCCTCAATGCGGCCGACCCGTAGACGCCACCCTGGGAGTCGTTGAGGAAGACGTGGCCATGGCGAACCTCGCCGGACGCAGCGCCCTCACAGAGAGGGAAGGCCTCCCCAAGCGAGGTCGGACTGGGGCCAGGACAGGTGAAGGGGGTTGGTCCGAAATGGGACAGGAATGCGTCAGTGTCGCCAGTGCGAACCAGCGTCTCGATTTCAGCAGCCGTGTCGCAGGTTGCGTCCGGGAAAGGGCAGTCCGCGTTATCGCTGTCTCCGCACGAAAGGCAGAAGAGCGTGGCGAAAATGAGGAGCCATCCGCGATGCATGCCGTGAACTTTTCACATCTGCATACGCCTTGCAACAGGCACGTTCCTGTCGCTGCTAGGGATCCCTCTACCCAAACCGCGGCATGACTTCCTTCGCCAACAACTCGAAGTACGGGATCGTGGCCGAGGGTCGCAGCCCGGGGAAGGTCGCGAAGTAGAGCAGCGACGAAACGCCATTGGCCTGCATGGCTTCAACCTCGGCGATGGTGTCTTCGACCGAGCCGAACATGGAGGGCGTGGCGCCGGGGGAGCGGCCGACGTCCAGCGCGCGTCCCATGAGCTGGTCTGTGGGCAAGTCGGCGGCGGTGCCGTACCAGTCGGCGTAGTTCGCCATACGGTGGGCGGCGTGCGGGCCAACTTCCTCCCAGGCGCGGCCCGGGTCTTCGGCGGGCATGCGCCACGCGAAGGTGCAGATGTTGTCGGGGCCGGTGCGGCCGTACTCCTGGCGGGCGTCCCGATAGGTGTCGTAGAGCGACGGCGGGCCGACGGCGATGAGACCGTCGCCCATGCGCGCGGCGCGGCGGACGGGGGCATCTGCGCGGCCGGCGAGCCAGATTTCCGGGCCGGGACGTTGCACGGGCTTGGGCGTGACGGAGATGTCGCGGAAGTTGTAGTGCTCGCCTTCGTAGGTCTGGGGACCGTCGGCCCAGGCGGCGCGGATGACGTCTATCCCTTCTTCCATGAGCGAACGCCGCGAAGCACGGGGCACGCGGAAGGCGTCGAACTCTTCGAGCTTGTAGCCGAGCCCGAGACCGAGACGCAGGCGGCCATTGGAGAGCACGTCGACAACGGCGGCGTCTTCCGCAACGCGGATCGCGTCCTGCAGCGGCAGCAAGAGTACAGCTGTTCCAATCTTCACCGTCGTCGTGCGCACGGCGATTGCGGCGGCCATGGCCATCACAGACGGCAGGTACTCGTCTTCGATGAAGTGGTGTTCGGTAACCCAGATGACCGGGAAGCCCAGCGCTTCCATCGCCTGGATGTGGTCCAGCGTTTCGGCGTAGAGCTCGGCGGGCGGGATGCGCCACTGCGGCGGGTTGCGAAAGTCGTACAGCAGGCCGAATTCCATGTGCGCGCTCCGGGAAGTGGTTGTAACCGGGTTTGGGCGGCACTGTAGCAGGATTCGCCGACCGGCTCCTTGCGGCTGCTACCCAGAGGTGGTTCGCTAGCGTGATGGCGGAAACAGCGCGACGGCGGCCTGCGGACGAAACCCCAGAACTCGAGGGGACGGCGGGCTACGTCAGTCCCTACCCCTACCTGGACAAGCTGCAGCCGCGCATGGACGAGCGCCTGCAGCGCGATTCGCCGATCGTGAAGACGGGCCGCTACTGCGCGTTTTGCTATGGACGCCTGCGCAAAGAAGACACCCTCTGCGGCTTCTGCGAATCGGACACGGAAGTCGTGGGGACAGTGGGCGAAATCCCGCAGGACGTACTGCGTGCCTACCTGGTGAAGAAGAAAACCGAAGAGAAGTGGGTACACCTCGGCGCCTTCTTCGGGCTGACGGTTGCTACCTTCCTGTTCGTGTACCTCGTGCTGTGGGGGCCGTGGCTGCTCGGGCACCCCGCGTTCGGTTTCGCCGTGCTGCTGCTCGGTGGCTATGTGCTGGCGCAGTTCTTCGGACCGCTGGTTGGCGGGCAAATCGGCTATCGCAAGGGCGCACGGAAGCGTGATGCGATGTGGGCGGCGTGGATTGAGAAGCGCGGGAACGCGGAGACGGCGTAGCTAGGCAAGGTGCTACTCAGCTGGCTTTCCGTAGGCTTCCCGGCGGCACGCCAACGACACTCTTGAATGCGCGGTTAAAGGCAGGTTCGGAGCTGTAGCCAAGGAGCTCGGGCAGTTCGCTCACGCTCTGGACACGCCCTTCACGGAGCCATGCCGCCGCGAGGTTCATCCGCCAGCGCGTGACATAGCGCATCACGGGTTCGCCAGCGAGCTGAGTGAAGCGGGCTGCGAAGGCGGAGCGGGACATCGCGACTTCGCGGGCGAGAGATGCGACGGACCACGGGTGGGCAGGGTCGCGGACGACGGCAGCGATGGCGCCGCCCATCTGCGGGTCGCGAAGGGCGAGGAGCCAGCTGGGCTGCTCGTTCCCGTTTTCGACCGGCGATTCCAGCCACACGCGCAACGCCTGGATGACGAGGATATCGGCCAGTCGCGTGAGGACTGCTTCGCCGCCGGCGGATCGGTCGGAGGACTCTCCCTTCATCAGTTCGAGTGTCATGTCGATGGACTGGCGGAGGCGATGGGAACCCGGGCCGCCGCGGGCAGGTAGATGAATGATGGGCGGCAGGAGGGCGATGAATTCCGACGCAGCCGGATGTTCGAAGGACACGACACCGCAGACCAGCCGCGTCAGTTCGCCACCGCCGTGGAAGCGAAGGACGGAGAAGTGGTCGCCAACGAGGTCCTGCGGCGCGAGGTCGGCCCGCGGGGTATGCGTGACGTGCGGGTCGCTGAGACCGAAATGCCCCTGGCCCTGCGTGAGGAGAGCGAAGTCGCCAGCACCGAGCACCAACGGATCTCCGCCCGGGAGTTTCAGCAAGCATTGGCCTTCGACGACGACGTGGAAGGCGAGGCACCCGGGAAAGGGCGGCAGTTCGAAGCCCCACGGCGCCGTGAGTTCGCTGCTGCAGTAGAACGCGCCCGTCATGCGCAGGCCGTGCAGCACGGCGGCGAGCGGGTCTACCGGGTGCCAGGGAAGTTGCCGTTCGGCTTCGTGTGTCATTGGTTCCAGTTTCGCCGCGATGGCGACCGATCGTCCAGTGCGCGTGGACGATTTGTCACAACTCACGGTGATTTGGGCATGGTTACGCCGCCGAGCAGGAGTGATTCTGGATGAATCCTATTGACGGAGTGTTCGATGAAGATCGTAGTGTTCGGGGCAACGGGTGGTTCGGGGAGAGCGGCGGTGGCCGCGGGCCTGGCGGAAGGCCACGAGATGACGGCGTTCGCGAGGAACGGAGAAGGGCTGCGAAAGGCCTTCCCGGGACTGCGCGTAGTGGAAGGCGACGCGCTCGACAGCGGTGCGGTCGCGGCAGCGCTGCAGGGGCAGGACGCCGCGATTGTGTCCCTGGGGATCAGCGAAAACGCGATGGCGGTCCGGCTGCGGGGCAGCCGCGGAACGGCGATGGACATCCGCTCGCGGGGGACAGCAGTCATCCTGGAAGAGATGCGGAAGGCAGGCGTGAAGCGGCTCGTCGCGCAGTCATCGTACGGCGTTGGCGAAACGCAGGAGCGGTTGGGTTTGCTCGACCGCGCAATCTTCGCGGCGCTCCTCAAGCCGCAAATCGCCGACACGGGGCGGCAGGAAGCGCTGATCCGAGCGAGCGGCCTGGACTGGGTACTGGTGCAGCCGGTGCACCTCACCGACGAACCGGCCGAAGGTCTGCCGTTTGCTTCGACGGCAGGGGAAACCAAAGCGCGGAAGGTCTCGCGGGAGCTGGTCGGCCGATTCCTGGTGAAGGCGGTGGGCGAAGACGGCTACACGGGCAGAACGGTGTCGCTTTCGGGGAGCTGACGAGCGGCGGGGGGTGTGCGCTGCCCACGTAGCCGGCGGATCCGGAAAGCTCGTGGCTTCCCCTGCGCGTCTGGCGACGCGCGGCTACAAGGGGGCGGGGCGGCGGTTCCGGTTTTCGGGTGATGTGGGTGGCGTTTCCCGCGACCGCGGTGGGTCGCAGCTACGGGTGGCGTCACGCGCTGTCCCCATCGTGCCATCGGTGGCGGGGGTTCGCGGCCGGGGTGGTGGAACACTCGGGGCATGGCCGGTCGCGATG
>CAZDZP010000172.1:0-208 GCA_964509855.1 uncultured Anaerolineaceae bacterium
CCGCCGTCATGGGCTCCTGCACCGCCGGCGGCGCCTATGTCCCAGCGATGAGTGACGAAACCGTCATCGTCCGCAAGCAAGGCACCATCTTCCTCGGCGGCCCCCCGCTGGTGAAAGCCGCCACCGGCGAAGAGATCAGCGCGGAAGACCTCGGCGGCGCCGATGTCCACGCCCGCCGCTCCGGCGTCGCGGACCATTACGCCGCGCA
>CAZDZP010000172.1:218-5734 GCA_964509855.1 uncultured Anaerolineaceae bacterium
CACGATGCCCACGCCCTCGCCATCGTCCGGTCGATCATCCGTACACTGCCATTACCGAAGCCCCAGCCCTTCGAGTTGACCGAGCCGGCAGAGCCCCTCTACGATCCGGCGGAACTTTACGGCCTTGTCCCCCGAGACGTGCGCGAACCTTATGATGCGAGAGAAGTCATTGCCCGGATCATTGACGGATCGGACTTCCACGAGTTCAAGAAACTCTATGGCGAAACCCTCATCTGCGGGTTCGGCCGTGTGCATGGTATGCCCGTCGCGATCCTCGCCAATAATGGCATCCTCTTCTCCGAAAGCGCCCAGAAGGCCGCGCACTTCATCGAACTCGCCGACCAGCGCCGTATCCCGCTTGTATTCCTGCAGAACATCACCGGCTTCATGGTTGGCAAGCAGTACGAGAACGCTGGCATTGCCAAGGACGGCGCGAAGATGGTCACCGCCGTCGCCAGCGTTGAAGTGCCGAAGTTCACGGTCGTGATCGGCGGCAGTTTCGGCGCCGGGAACTACGCCATGTGCGGGCGCGCCTACAGCCCCCGCTTTCTCTGGATGTGGCCCAACGCCCGCATCTCCGTCATGGGCGGCGAGCAGGCGGCCAGCGTGCTGCTGCAGGTGCGGCTCGATCGCGGCGAAGAGCTTTCGCCGGAAGAGCAGGAGGCCTTCAAGCGCCCCACCGTGGAACACTATGAAGCCGAGGGTTCGCCGTACTTCTCCAGCGCTCGCCTCTGGGACGACGGGGTTATCGATCCGCTCGACACCCGCCGGGTGCTCGCGCTCGGTCTTGCCGCGGCATCCCGCGCGCCCCTGCCCGACACGCGGTGGGGCGTATTCCGTATGTAGCGTGGACCTTGGCAGGTAAAGGGAGCTTTACTTGGGGCCATCTCGATGGAACTTCAACGTACCCACCTTCGTTTGAGAGAGCAGACGGTTCGGCTACCTCGCCGGCCGCACAAATGAAACGGAGAATGTGCCATGCAGAGTGTCTTCAAGCGGAAGACCGTAGGCATACTCGCCGCCGTGGGAGCCGTAGCGCTCTTCGCCGGCGGCGGTGCACTGGGCTATGCCCTCAACACTGACAATTCAACTGAAACGGTGAAGCGCATCTATGTGCCCGCCAACGGCCAACTGCCAGGTAATGAAACTTCCGGCGGCGCAAACCCCGCGGTCAGCTACCCGGTCATCGGCCCCAAAATCAACAGCGGCGCCGAAATGGCGGCCGATAGCGACATGGTTGGCCGAATTGGGTATCCCGGCCCCGGCTACTACGGACTGTGTACCGTGCCCCTGGGCAATGTTGCTTCCGGGAGCATCGTCGACATCACCAACTCCGGTTTCGTGATGAATCTCCTTGGTGAGGGCTTCGAACTCCGGGGCATCAACATTCGCTCGGAAGGCGAATGCGGCCCCAATGGCGAACCACCAACGACCGGCTTCATGGTCGTCGATACCAACTGGGTGCACACCGCATCCGGCTACGATGTTTATCTTTCGCAGCGGGTCAGCCCGGACGCCCAGGCCAACGTTCGCTACGCCGAGTCCGCTAACTTCTGGGCCGACGACTACCTGTACACTGTTAATGTCAGCAATTGGATCGCGTATCCGATGATGGAACGAAGTGGCGTGGACATTTACCCGCCCCCCGCAGTAGACGACCCGCAGGTCCAGGCCATCCTTGACGCCGCCATCGGCCAACTCGTCCCGCAGATTGGTGTCCAGTGCTTCTTCACGCTCGAGAAGGGTTCATGGGGAGACCTCTCGGGCCTTGGCATCGGCGACCCGCGCCCCGCGCTGCCGTCTGGCTACACCGAAAACCATTCGAACATCGACCGCTTTGTTGCCCCGGCTGCCGATTGCCCGGGATCTGACCTCGAACCGACCCTCAGCAGCGGCGTCTACGCCGGCTTCAGCGACAACGCTGGTGGGTGGATCGACATAAGCGTTTGGCCCCAGTACGAGAACGTGACGTGGCCCGGCTACATCGACGAAAGTGGCGCGAGCTGGTCGAACGGCCAGTGGAGCTACAATGTCTACGGCTACGGCAACAACGGCGGCCTCGGTCGCGCCACCATCGAAGCAATTGCCCGGGCAATGGACCCGAACTTCAACGACGCCTGCTTCATCCAGACCAACGAGCTCACCGACCCGGCGTCGGTCGGTCTCGGTACCGTGACAGCGCCCGATGGCTACACCATCACCAACACGCGCCACACCGCCACCGATGTCCCCTCCAACTGTGATGTGGACGTCGAAGGCTACCCGAACTACAACCTCAACTGGACCGTCGAGAACGGTGACAACACCTACGAAGTCAACGCCAATCACTATCCGGCGCCCGAAGGCGGCTTCGGTGGCGAAAAGTCCGGCTACATCTCCGACTGGGGCATGAGCTGGGGCACCGAAGGCGCCTACTACTCGATTTGGGCCGACAGCCGCGGCGTCACTGGGACGCCGGACCGCGAAGCCATGGTGGCCATCGCCCAGTCGCTCGACCCGTCGCTCGATGTGTCGACGCTCCAGGAGGAACAGGGCGGCGGAATGCCTCGACCGCTCCCGGTTGAACCGGATGGCGGCATTGGCGACGGCGCTGGCAGCCCGGATAGCTCCGGTTCTTCGGAGGGCCGCACCACCCCGTCCAACTAATCCAGACGTCTCTCTTGTGCGCGAAGAGGCCCCGCATTGCGGGGCCTCTTCGTATCTGTCGACGAATGACGCTTTGGCTAGGGGCGGAACTTCGCGCGCTGTTCGTCCTGCTTCGTCGCGATGTGTTCCGCGCTGCGGTTGTAGATGTCAGGTACGTCCCATCCGTTTATGCCGGCGTACGTATCGATCTGGCTGCGGTGGTGGATGTCGTGTTCCATCATCATCATGAGCAGACGCCACCCGTTGAGCGCTCCTTGTCCATCGATCATTTCGACCTTCCGCTCTAGCCAATCATCCGGCGTACCCTCGATCTGTTCGCGAAACTCCACCGCGCTGGCTTCGAGCGCCGGAACCCACAGTTCTCGGCGGCTCACATCCGGCGGCTCGGGTGTCACCCACCCCTCGCCGCGATAGGCGCTCGCGAAGTACAGACGACTCCCGCACATGTGGCCCACCAGCGTGTTGATGCTCCATGCCTTCTCGCCTTCGCCGGTGGAGGGCTTCCAGCCGTCCGCTTCGCCTGGCAACGCCTGGATGTCCCGGATAGCCCGCCGGTTCACGCTGTCGAAGTACCGCAGAAACGTCCCGATGTCTTTGAACATCCTCTACCTCCCGGGGTGTGTCGTCCCGTCGATTGCTTCGCGCTGGCTCGACTGGTCCAGTATTCGGAGTTCCTCCGCCGTGAGCGCGAGTTCCACAGCTGGGAGCTGCTCCGCTAGTTGGTCCACGCTGTTCGCGCCCACGATCGGCGCGACAATCCCCGGCTGCGCAAGCGACCACGCCAGCGCGACGGAAGAGGGGCTCGTTTGCCGACCGGAAGCGATAGCGCGCACGGCGTCGACGGTCCGCCAGCCGACCTCGTTCATGTACTGGCGGACCGCCTGGGAACGGGCGCTTTTCACCGCGCTCCCGTCTCTTGTGTACTTCCCCGTTAGGAACCCGGCGGCGAGCGGGCTGTAGGGAATCACGGCCAACTCATGCTCCAAGCAGACCGCCTGCAAGCCTTCCTCGTATTCCTGCCGGTGTACGAGGCTGTGATGTGGTTGCAGCGAAACGGAGCCGGGCAGTTGATGTTCCCTGGCCACGTTTAGTGCTTCGCTCAGGTGGGCCACCTGGTAGTTCGAGGCGCCGATGTACCGCACCTTCCCCTGCTTCACCAGGTCTTCGAACGCGCGCAGCGTTTCTTCGATGGGCGTCTTGTCGTCGAACCAGTGGCACTGGTAGAGATCGATGGTCTCCACTTGCAATCGCCGCAGGCTGTCCTCAGCCGCGCGCATGATGTGGTCCCGTGAAAGGCCCTCACCGTCGGCGCCGTCCCACATCTTGCCCCGCACCTTTGTGGCCACCACGATCTTGTCGCGGTTGCCGCGAGCCTTCATCCATCGCCCGATGATCTCCTCGGACTCGCCCCCGGCATGACCCTTCACCCAGTTCGAGTAGACGTCCGCGCTGTCGATGAAGTTGCCGCCAGCCTCGACGAATGCATCCATCACTTCGAACGAACGGGCTTCGTCGGCCGTCCACCCGAACTGCATCGAGCCCAGGCACAGGCGGGAGACCTGGAGTTCGGACTTTCCCAGCGTCACAGTGTTCATGCCCGGAATTGTACGGGCGGCCCGCACACCCTGCTCGTGTCGCCCGCCTACGCCAGTCCCAGCGACTCGTTGCACTCCAGGCGAACCAGGTCGTCCACGGTCTCGCGCCGCGAAATGAGCGTTGCCTTTTCGTCTTCCCAGTACACCTGCGCCGCGCGCCCCATCGAGACATAGTTGGAACTCATCGCCACCCCGTATGCCCCTGCATCGTGCAGCACGAGCAGGTCGCCGGGTTCCGGGCGCGGCAAGTCACGCGGCTGCAAAAGCTCCTGGTCGTCGCGGGTGAACACATCACCGCTTTCGCACAGCGGACCCGCCACCACGAAC
The DNA here is from genome assembly GCA_964509855.1 of uncultured Anaerolineaceae bacterium. Lineage (GTDB taxonomy): Bacteria > Chloroflexota > Dehalococcoidia > Tepidiformales > Tepidiformaceae > CAZDZP01. The sequence continues at coordinate 4,787 of CAZDZP010000172.1, forward strand.
GGTTCGCGCGGGACATCCTCGCCCGGCCCGACGATCGAAATCTGGTGGTAGCTCCCATACATCGCCGGGCGCACCAGGTCATTGAAACCTGCGTCCACCATGATGAACTCGTTCCCCGGGCCCTTCTCGTTCCCGCGCGTCGACTTCAGGTCCTTCACGCGCGTGACGAGCACTCCCATCCCTGCCACTGCATAGCGTCCCGGTTCGATTTCCAGCCGGATCGTGCGGCCCGCCGCCTGGCTCAGCTGGTGCTGCGCCCCGGCCAGCAGTTCGTGGAAGGCCGCGAAATCCAGCCGCAGCCCCTCCGGCTTGTAGGGATGTGGGATACCCCCGCCAAGGTTCACGCCATCCACGTCTGGCAGCCGCTCCAGGAGTTCGGCGAACAGGTCGACCAGCCGCCCCATGTTTGTTTCGAACTCGCCCGGCTGCGGTCCCGTGCCGACGTGCGCGTGCAGCGCAGTCACCTTTAGCCCGTGCTGTTTCGCCGACTCGAGTGCAGGTCCCATATCTTCGAACCAGATTCCGTGCTTGGACGACGGACCGCCCGTGTCGCATGACTGAACATGCCCGTGTCCAAACCCGGGGTTCACGCGGATGGCGATCGGCCCGTTGTACCCGGCGCGCTTTAGCTCGCCGATCATCCCTGCCGAGCCAACGTTTGGCAGCACCCCTTCGTCCAAAACAACCTGCAGCCCGTTGTCACGGAAGACATCCGTAGTCAACATAACGATTGGCGGCTCGCTTCCCACCGCGAAGCCCGCGCGCTTCGCCCGCAGCACTTCGTTGCCGCTCACCGCGTCGATCCACAGCCCGGCATCCCTCGCCGCCTCTAACACCTTGTGGGAGGAGTTCGCCTTCATCGCGTAGCGCGACTGCAGGTGCTCGCCCTGTGTGAGCGAGGCGAGGTCGCCCATCAGCCGCTTCAGAATGTCGCCATCGTAGAGATAG
>CAZDZP010000173.1:0-5667 GCA_964509855.1 uncultured Anaerolineaceae bacterium
AAAGCGCGGCGTGTTCTATGGCTGCTGGAACTACCCGAACTGCAGCTACACTTCGAAGACGCTGGAAGAGGACAAGATGAGCCCGGTGCGTCCGCTGGAAGAGCGCGAAGAGGCGAACAAGAAGCTCCAGGAGCGCAGCGCGCGTGGCAAGGCGGCGTTCGCCAAGCGCAAGGCCAACGCGAGGACCAAAGCCAAAGCAAGCTAAGCGGCGGGAACGGTCACTGTGGCCACGAGGATGTCGACAGCGGGGCCGCGGTCGTGTCCATCTTCGGTAAGCGCCTCGAGATGTGAGGCGATCGCGGAACGAACGTCGCAGCCAGCGCGGTTGGAGAACCCCGTGCGCTTCCCGGGAGTCCGCATTCACACTACCCTTGCGGTTATGACGACCGAGGCACCGGCAGCCCACAAGAGCGCCGAGGCATACCTGGAAGCGTACCTGCGCGAGCTGGACGCGATGGGCAATCGTTCGAAGTACACCATCCGGAACTACCGGAACGACATCGGCCACTTCCTCCGCTACTGCGCTGAATCCAAGAAGCAGCCCTTCGCCATCACGCGACACGATTTCCGGGCATACCTCGCGACGTTGTGGGAAGCGGCGATGGCTCCCGCTTCTATCACGCGGCGAACAAGCACGGTCCACGGGTTCTACCGCTATCTGCAGCGCGAGGGTGTCACCAACAAAGATCTGCTGTACGGCACGGCGATGCCGAAGCGGGGCAAGCGGCTGCCGAAGGTCCTACCGCCGGGTGCGGTCGAAAGCCTGCTCGAAGCGCCGGACCTTTCGAAGCCCGCCGGGTTGCGGGACCGGGCGATGTTCGAACTGCTCTACGGAGCGGGACTTCGGATTTCCGAACTGGTGAGCCTCGACAGCGGCGAGATTGACCTTCAGCACGGAGCTGCGATCGTGCGCGGTAAAGGCAGCAAGGAGCGGGTGGTGCTGTTCGGGCGGCCGGGGATCGTCGCGCTGGAGACGTACTTGCGCGAGGGGCGTCCGGCGCTGGCCGAGGGGGCTGAGGCGGCACTGTTTCTCAACCGACACGGTGGCAGGCTTACGGCGCGGGCGGTGCAAATGATCGTGAAAAAGCACGCCCTCGCGGCTGGCATCGATGCCGACGTGCATCCCCACCTGTTGCGGCACTCGTTCGCGACGCACCTTCTGGATGGCGGCGCCGACCTGCGGGTGGTGCAGGAACTCCTGGGGCACAGTTCGCCCACGACAACGCAGATTTATACTCACGTCAGCCAGGCCCGCCAGGCAGAACTGGCGGACAAGGCATGGGCCCAAGTGGCCGAAGAAATCCTCGCGAAGTCACGCCAACGAAAGAAGAGCTGATGACGGCACCTGTGTCTCCTGTCGTGTTGCTGGCCCACGGGCCGAACCTGAACCTGCTTGGGACGCGGAACCCGGCGGTCTACGGGACCACGACGTTGTTGGACATCGAGGCGGACGTGGCGGCAGTCGTGGGGGCGCGAGGAGCCGCAATGCTGGCCTTCCAGAGCAACCATGAGGGCGAGCTCATCGACTTTCTGCACAAGAACCGGAAGTCCGCCAACGGGATTGTGATCAACGCGGGAGCGTGGACGCACACGTCCGTGGCGCTGAGAGACGCCATCGAAGCCGTAGAACTGCCGTGCGTCGAGGTACACATTTCGAACACGCACGCGCGCGATGAGTTTCGCCACCGATCGTTGATTGCGGGGGTGTGCCTTGGACAGGTGACCGGGCTGGGACGGGCGGGCTACACTACCGCGACGGAGTTGCTGCTCGACCATATTGCTGGGCGAGCCGGGAAATCCGCCTGAACGCACCATGACCACCCGGGTAGAACGACTTCGCGCACTGCTGGAAGAAGCAAAGCTGCACGGCCTCCTTGTCGGCGGGCCGGTCGACGATGTGCTCAACATCCATTCCCAGAACCGCCGGTACATCTCGGGGTTCACCGGTTCGAGCGGCTACGCGCTGGTGACGCGCGACGACGCGATTTTCGCAGCCGACTTCCGCTACACGGAGCAGGCCGAGCAGGAAGTGACCGGCCACGGATTCCGCGTGTTCAAGACCGACGGGGCGATGAAGGAGTGGCTACCGAAGCTTTTTGCCGAAGCCGGCCTCGCCGGTCAGCCGCTGGGGCTTTCGAATGCTGATACAACGCTTGGCGCCTGGGAAGGGCTCAGGAAGATCGCTCGCGGGATGCCGAAGGGCGAAGCACCTAAGCTGAAGCCGGGCGGGGCGCTCATCGAAAAGCTCCGCGCGTTCAAGGACGAAGGGGAGATGGCCACCATCCAGCGGGCGATAGACTGCGGCGATGCGGCTTTCAAGGCGGCAGCGGCCACGCTTCGCAAAGGGATGACGGAAAACGATGTCGCCCGCGAGATTGAGGTGGCGGTGCGTCAAAACGGTGGGGACAACGTTTCGTTCTCGACCATCGTGGCGGCAGGGCCGTGGGGAGCACGACCACATGCGCACCCACGTGACGAACGGATCCGCGCGGGCGATGCCATCGTGATCGACATGGGCGCCCGCGTGAACGGTTACTGCAGCGACCTCACGCGGACCATCACGATGGGGAAGCCGTCACCGAAGTTCCGGGAAATCTACGAGATCGTTCGCGAGGCGCAGCAGAACGCCATCGAGAACGTGGAACACGGCATGAAGGGCACGGACGCGCACCAGCTCGCAGCATCCGTGATCGAGCGATACGGGTATGGGGAGCAGTTCGGTCATGGTCTAGGGCACGGCGTTGGGCTGGAAGTGCACGAGGCCCCGTATATGGGGAAGACCTCGACCGATACACTGGAAAACGGGATGGTATTCACCATCGAGCCGGGGATTTACCTACCCGGATGGGGCGGGATTCGCATCGAAGACATCGTGGTGATGGAAAACGGGCGAGCCCGGGTTCTGAGCCGCGCCCCCAAGCTGACATTTGAAGGAGCACAACCGTGATTTCAACCGGTGAACTGAAAAAGGGCGCGACTATCGAGCAGGACGGGAAACTGCTCTCGATTATGGAGTACAGCCACATCAAGGTGGGCCGCGGTTCGGCGCAGGTGCGCATCAAGTTCCGCGATGTGCGCTCGGGTGCGATTACCGAGCAGACCTACCAGGCTGGCACGAAGTTTGCGCGAGCACGCGTTGAGCGCCGCCAGATGCAGTTCCTCTACCGCGACGACCAGTTCTACACGTTCATGAATACCGAGACCTTCGACCAGATCCCTGTGACCGCGGATAAGGTTGGGGACGCTGACCGGTACCTCAAAGAAAACGACATCTGCGAACTCGTGCTCTTCGGCGACGAGGTCATCGGTGTGGAGCTTCCGATCACGGTGGAGCTGACGGTGACGGAAACCGACCCGGGCTTCAAGGGAGACACCGCCACCGGCGGCAGCAAGCCCGCCACCCTCGAGACCGGGCTCGTCGTGCAGGTACCGCTCTTCGTTGAGGAGGGAACCATGATCCGGGTGAACACGGACTCCGGGGAGTACATCGAGCGCGTGGGCTAGGCACTTGGACCTGTTGCCTGTCGGCACGCTGGTACGGTTCATACGCGAATGGCTGGAGGCGAGCGAGGCACTCAGCGACGCCTGGGTTGTTGGGGAGATCTCGAACTACAGCCGCTCGGCGGCCGGGCACCAGTACTTCACACTGAAGGACGACCGTGGCTCGTTGCGCTCGGTGCTGTTCCGCGGCGACGACCGCGGCGTAGCGCTCGCGAACGGTGACGGTGTTTTCGTGCACGGCCGGGTTTCGCTCTATGAACCGCGGGGCGAACTGCAGTTCATCTGCGACTTCGTGCGCCCGGAAGGCGTTGGGCTGCAGGCGGCCCAGTACGAAGAGCTGCGCGAACGGCTGGAGCGCGAGGGGTTGTTCGACATCGGACGGAAGCGAGCGCTTCCGCGCTTTCCGCTTCGGATAGGCCTCGTGACCTCGCCAAACGGGGCGGCGCTGCAGGACATCCGTAATGTGCTCGCACGACGCTGGCCGCTGGCCGAGCTGGTACTGGCGCCCGCCGTGGTGCAGGGCAAAACAGCACCGGCCGCTGTGCTCCGGGCGCTGCAACGGCTGGCCGAAGAAGACCTCGACCTGGCTATCGTCGCGCGCGGCGGCGGGAGTAGCGAAGACCTGGCCGCTTTCAACGACGAGGCTATTGCCCGCGCGGTGTTCGCCTTTCCTGTACCGGTGGTTACCGGCGTCGGTCACGACACGGACGTTTCGATCGTGGACTACGTAGCGGACCTGCATGCGCCGACGCCCAGCGCGGCGGTGGAGCGAGCGACGCCCAACTGGATCGACGTGCTCGCAAGCATCAATCGCTCCGAGCGAGGCATGCGCGACCTTTGCCGGCGGCAGGCACGCGAGTTCGGGGAGGACGTGGCGGACTGGTCGGACCGTATGCGACGGGCGGTGCCAGAGCCGTCGGAGTTGATGGCTGACGTTGCCCGCCTGTTGCGCCACATCGGACGGGACGCTTCGGCAACGGTCGCTCGCGCGGAGGCGCAATCGGCGAGCACCGCGGACAAACTGACAGCGCTCAGCCCCATTTCGACGCTCGAACGCGGGTATGCGATCGTGCACCTTGCTGAGAAACGCAAGGTGGTCCGCAAGGTGCGCGAGGTGAAGCCGGGAGCGAGGCTGACGGTGAGCGTGGTGGACGGCGCGTTCTCTGTGGAGGTGAGCTAGGTGGCGGAAGAGACGACATTTGAAACGCTATATGCGGCGCTGGAAGAACATGCTCGCAAGCTGGAGGAGGGTGGGCTCCCGCTCGAAGAATCGGTGGCCACCTACGAAAAGGGTGCGGCTATTGCGGGGCAGCTGCGGGAGCTTCTCCAAAAGGCCGAGGCGCGCATCCGCGAGCTCGACGTGAAGCTCCAGGCGGAAGAATGGGCGTTGAGCGACGACCCCGGCGAATACGACGCCGAGGGCCTGGCCGAGAAGATGATTGGCGCGGATTTCGACGGCGATGACTGACCGGCTCCGAATCGCCTGGCTCACGACCGGGCGTGGACCCGGGTCGTTCGGCGCGCTCGACTACGCGGTGCAAGCGATGGAGCAAGGGGCGCCGTTCGAAATCGCGGTGGTGTTTGTCAACCGCGAAGCGGGGGAATACGAGGCTACAGACCGGTTGCTCGACTTCGCGAGCGCAAAGGGCATCCCGGTGGAAACGCTGAGTTCGGTGCAGTTCCGGAAAGCGGCTGGCGGTGCGCGGTCCCAGCCTGGCGAAGGGTTGCCTCCCTGGCGCTTCGAATACGACCGTGCGGTGAGCGAACGGCTGGGACGGTACCAGTTCGACCTCGGGGTTATGTTCGGCTACATGCTCATCGCGACCAACGAACTGTTCGAGCGCTTCACATTTCTGAACGATCACCCGGCACTACCGGATGGTCCCGTCGGCACCTACCAGGAGGTGATCGCAGAGCTGATGCAGGACGAAGCCACCGAGTCCGGGTGCATGATGAACACAGTGACGGGAGATGTGGACCGCGGAGCGCCGGTAAGCTTCTGCCGCTTCCCCATTCGCGATAGTTCTAATGAGTCAGCCTGGGCGGAGTGGCTTGCCAGCTCGCGGCAGGCGCCGCAGGAGAGTTCGCTCTTTTCCGACATCCGGGGGCGGGGTGTCCTGCGCGAACGACCGTTCGTCGTTGCCACGCTGGCAGCGATAGCTGCGG
>CAZDZP010000174.1:0-5645 GCA_964509855.1 uncultured Anaerolineaceae bacterium
CGGAACGGGGTCTACCGGGAGCATGCGCCAATGCTCGCAGCACGGGCTGCCTGCGCTGCGCTGATTGGCACGGATGCCCGAGCCATCAGCGGCCTCGTGACGTCCTCCTGCACCGGGTACGCGCTGCCGGGTTGGCCCGTGGAGCTGGTGGAAATGCTCGGCTTGCAGCGAAGCGTCGCGCGGGTACCGCTCACAGAGTCGGGATGCGCCGGGGGCGTGGTCGCGCTGGCGCGAGCTGCGGATTTCGTGCGCAGTCAGCACGCGGCTGCGCTGACCATCGCGATGGAGCTCTGCACCCTCTCGTTCCACGCCGAAGGCGATGCCGGCACAATGACCGCCAATCTGCTCTTCGGCGACGGAGCGGGAGCCGCAGTCCTGGAGCCGGGCGGCGGCGAGGGGCTCGAGATTGTCGACGGAGCGAGCTTCCTTGTACCGACATCGCAGCACGCTTTGCGGTTCGACCTTGGCGATGGTGGGTTCATGCCGGTTATCGACCGGGAGCTCGCCGACCTGCTGACGCCGGAGGCGGTCCTGGCGGCGACGAATCTGCTGCGCCGAAACGGGCTCCAGCCGGGCGACGTAAGTGCATGGCTGCTCCACCCGGGAGGCGCGCGGATTCTGCAACAACTCCAGGCAGCGCTCTGCATCGGCCGCGAGAAAACGCACTGGTCGTGGGACTCGTTGAAGGAGTTCGGGAACACCTCGTCTGCGGCGATCTACGACGTGTTGCGGCGCTACATGGCCGAACCGGCGGCGCAGGGCGAATGGGCTGTGGTGGGAGCCTTCGGGCCCGGGGTTTCGATAGAGTTGTTGCTGGTGAGGCGAGCGTGAAGCTGCGGTTCGCGATTTGCATGGCGATGGGAGCGGCACGGCTGATTGAGCTCGCATACTCGCGGCGCAACATCTCGGGCGCAGGGAAGAGCCGCGAAGGTGACGGCAGCCGGAAGACATACCCACTGATGGTGGTGCTGCATACGGCGGTCATCGTGGTGACGGCCCTGGCTGGCCGGCATGTGCGATGGCGCTGGCTGCTGGTATTGCTGGCCGTGCAGCCGTTGCGGGCGTGGGTGATTGCCACGCTGGGGCGAAACTGGAACACCCGCGGCGCCGTTGCGGAAACGATCGAGGTCCAGACCACAGGCCCCTACGCGCATGTGCGCCACCCGAACTACGTTGTGGTGGCGATCGAGCTGGCTGCTCTCCCGCTAGCGTTCGGGATGCGCGCAATAGCTCTGGCGGCGACGCTTGCGAACGTCCTGTTGTTGGCCATCCGCATACCGGAAGAAGAGGCGCTGCTGAACGAAGCTCCTGGATACCGGGAGCATTTCGAGAAGAAAGCGCGGTTCATCCCCCGGATTTTCTGAACGTCAGATACCGACGAGCAGGGCAGTGAGGTCGCGAGGGCGCAATGCGGTCAGCGGCGCTTCTCCGGTGTTGATGGTAACGAGCTTCGCGAACGAGTCCGGGCGGCGTGCAAGGTTGCGGACGGCCACCCGGGCGGTCCATTCGCGCGAGCCGAGGAGCAGCGAGAGGCGCGCAAGGAGGTCCGAGTTGCGGACGAGGGCGCGTCTTTGGCGGTCGTATTCGCGAAATGGGCCGTAAGAACCGGAGTCGAGATGCTCGCTGAGGGCGGCGGCACAACGGCGTGCGCTAACAAGCGCCACCGACATGCCTTCGCCGCTGATGGCATCGAAGAAGCCAGCAGCGTCACCCGCAAGCACAAGATTGGCCCGCCATGCGCAGCGCGCCGAACGCGGAAAGGGTCCGGCGACCTTCGGCTCGTCGTGGAGGCAGGCACTGGCCAGCTGCGGGTACCCGGCGATGATTTCCCCGAATGCCGAGACGAGCCTGCCCGCAAACCGGCGCATCTGCTCGCGCCGCAGGAGGAGTGCGACGTTCGCGGTTCGAGGTCCGGTGGGCGTGATATACAGCTCATGATCCGAGGCGAAGGTGACATCGACCACAGGTTCTACGGGGGAGGCGAAGCTCATGTGAGCGCTGATGCCATAGCGCTTTCCGAGCGCAATGCCATCAAGCTTCGCATCGCGGCGGATTGGCGAATGGAGCCCGTCCGCGGCAACAAAAGCCCGAGCGGCGACGTCACCATCGCTCGTCGAGAGCGCGTGTACGCGGCGGTCGCGTATGACCGGGGGGCCAACGTTCACCCCGGTCCGGGTGTCGACACCGGATTCCGCCGCAGTAGCCAGCAGCGCCGCATCGAGCGCCAACCGGGAAACGCCCAGGCCGGAGAGGGGGGCTTCGACGGCGTGCTTGCCTGCCCGAAAGCGAATGCCGGAAAGGCGCGATGATTGCTCCTCGAGCCGCGCCAGCACACCCAGGGATTCAAGTTCACGGATGCCGGCCGGGAAGACACCTTCGCCACACGCCTTCCGCCGGGGGAAGGTCGCGCGATCGAGCAACACGACCGAGTGTCCGAGCCGCGCAAGATGAATGGCGGTGGCTGCTCCCGCAATGCTTGCGCCGGCTATCGCGACATCGTGCATGCTCGCAGCGTAGCAACTGACTAACTGGCGGTGCAGTGGGCGACCGCGTCGCATGCGCCGGGCATGGACGATTCGCGGCGTACCCGGTACGGCGTGGTCACAACCGGCCTTAGACTACCCGCCGGGCGAGTTCGTAGGCGAAGCTCATTTTCTGCACGTGGACTCCTTCGGCGTCGCACGCGAGTAGTTGGGCACGCAGGTCCTCCTCGAATGCGGACATGTTTTCACCAAGGACGGCCGGGTTCAGAAACGAGGAGGAGTAAACGAAACCTATGAGCGACTCGACGCTCCAGTTCTGAGCCACGCTGAACTCGAATTTTCCGTCGTATTGGAGCCCGGCTCGCAGCAACACCTGCTTGTGCGGATCGTCGAGTATTGCCTGCTCCCAACTGGCGGGTACACGTTCGAGGGCATCCGACGCTTCTTGCCAGCGCGTCAGCGTCTCATCAAGCGCCTTCTGCCAGGGGCGGTCTCCCCGCCAGGGTGACTCGCTCCAAAGAAGAGCGACGCAGCCGCCGGGGTTGAGGTGATCGACGAGCCGACTCGCAACCGCATTGCGATCGAATCGGTGGAAGGCGTTTCCGATGGCGACAAGATCGAAGGCGCCATCGAGCGGCGCATCCTCAGCAGTCGCGGCGATCCATCCGATGTTCGTGACCCCCAGTCGTCGAGACTTTTCTTCGCCGAATGCGACAAACTCCGGCTCCTGGTCGAGAGCGCAAACCTCAGATACATAGTCCGCGATAGCGAACGCTACCTGGCCGGTGCCACAAGCGAGGTCGAGGACCCGGGCCGCCGGCCGCAATGGCACGCGGGCGCGCAAGTCGTTCAACAATCCTGGTGGGTACGGCGGCCGGAAAACGTCGTAGTAATTGGCGGTGCCCGCGTAGATGTCCCTGGCGTATCGCAGGTGAGGTGCCATCCGGCAACGGTATCACTCGGAGTTTCGCGATGACGAGGTCATGGTGGGCATGAGAAGCCGGAACCGGCCGGGGCCGCCAGTCGTTTAGGCGAGGCTCACGGCCGAGTAGATCTCGTTGAGGAAGCGGCTCGGGCGCTTCGCCAGCATCCGGGTCTCTCTGTAGCCCAACTCCTGCGCGAGTGTTTGCCAGCGTGGAAATGGCACCGGGTAGGGAACGGGCGCAGACGGTTGCTTGGTGTTGTATTCGACTACGAGGACCCGGCCGCCGTCCCGGAGATATTGGCGAAGCTGTTGGACGACCGATCGCTGGTCCCTCTGAAAGTGCAGCGCGTTTGCGATCACGATGCCGTCCAGCGGTGGGAGCGAGAGGGCCCCGGTGAAGTCGGCCACTTCGTATTGGACCTTCGCGCCCGGGAACATGGATTGCATGGCCGCTTCGTTCGTTCGCAGAGCGGCCGCGTCCAAGTCGATTGCGATTATCTCGGCATCGGGCCCGGCGAGTTCGCGAAGCGCGAGGGTGAAGGCGCCGCGACCGGCGCCGAAGTCCGCCCACATTCCGCCCTCTGTTTCGATGCCGTCTCGGAGAAGGTTCACGTGATCGTCGTGGTCCATTGGGACAATCGTAGAGGCAAGCTGCCCCGTTGGCCCGAAGCTATCCTTCCCGACGCCCACCTGTCCACCCGAGTGCTGCTCCTGGCGGCAACTCGAGTCCTGCGAGAAGCCGCGGCACAGGAGGCTCCATCCCTGGCCGTTAGGATTGCGGGGAGCACATGGCCAGGACGGGCGACATGAAGGAAAGCGTGGGTGGACTGATGGAGGATCTCCGAGATTCGGGCGTCGAGTTTCGCGACCGTGTGCTGGGCTTTTCCCCTGGAGCGCTTGAGACGGGAATCTACGAAAACGGCTGGAACGGCCGCCAGGTGGTGGCCCACCTGGCCGGGATTGAGTGGTCCCTTCCGGGGCTGATCAATCGCACGCGGGCGGGACGAAAGGCGGACCTTGCGACGCCATTAGCGAAGGAATCGATGACGATGGACGGCTACAACGCCCGTGAGGTGCTGCGCCGCCGGGACACTTGCCTTGCGGAGTTGGTGGATGAGTTCAGTAGAAACCGCGAAGCCACCATCGTTGCGGTCGCATCGCTCACACCGGGCCAACTGGAAGCATCGGCGAAGTCCCTCGGCGGAGCGAGCGGAACGGTGGAAGGTGTCCTCCGGCGTGTCGCAATCGAGCATCTTCGGCAACATCTCCGCGAGATCGATGCCCGGGTGTGAAGTGCCGAGGGCAGACCAGGGGCCGGGCGAATCGCTATGATTGCGGCCGCGGACGTATCCTACACGGCGTTCGCGACACCAACCCGGGGCTAGCAATCCTTTATGTCCAATGAACCCGTCGGAGTCCTCATCATCGGCGCGGGAGCTTCCGGCGCCGCATTCGCCTGGAGCATCGCTGATGCCGGGGCGAGCGTGCTCTGCCTCGAACAGGGCCCATGGATGCACCAAAAGGACTACCCGACCAACTTCATGGACTGGGAATCTCGCGCAATGGGCCCGTTCGCGACGAACCCCAACGTGCGTGGACTCGCGCAGGACTATCCCGTCAATGATTCGCAATCACCGATTCAACCGCTGATGTTCAACGCCGTCGGTGGCAGCACCATCCTCTGGGCGGCCCACTTCCCGCGATTCACACCCGGCGATTTCCGCGTCAGGACGGACGACGGTGTCGCCGACGACTGGCCGATCTCCTACGACACGCTTGAGCCCTTCTATGCCGTCAATGACCGGATGATGGGCGTCTCCGGGCTCGCCGGGGACCCTGCCTACCCACCTCACGAGCCACCGCTTCCACCACTCCCGCTTGGAGCAACCGGCAACATCGTCGCCCGTGGCTTCGAACGTCTTGGCTGGCACTGGTGGCCGTCCGACAGCGCCATCACTTCGACCGAGTACAACGGCCGGGCGCCGTGCATCAACCTTGGCTCGTGCGGGAGCGGTTGTTCCCAGGGAGCGAAGGCGAGCACCGACATTACCTACTGGCCCGCCGCGCAGCGAAAGGGAGTGCAACTGCGCACGGACTGCCGGGTGAAGGAAATCACGGTCCGCCCGGATGGCATGGCCGATGGCGTCCTCTACTACGATGCGGACGGCGTCCTCCAGGAGCAGAAGGCCGAGATCGTCGTGCTCGCCTGCAACGGCATCGGCACGCCACGGCTTCTT
>CAZDZP010000175.1:0-5640 GCA_964509855.1 uncultured Anaerolineaceae bacterium
TAGCCAGGCTGCGTTGGCCATCTTGTCGCCGGTTTTCATTCGTGCGATGGGCAGCGTGCTTTCCCGCGTCGTATCACCAGGAGAGGCAACGAGGTTCGTGGCCGTGAGGAAGTTGGAGTCGTCCTCACCCGTACCGAGGGAGATAGCTGAGCCCGACGTAAGCGAGAGAATGTTCGAGCGGCCGTTGGTATCGTTCGTCAACGTGGCGGTGACACCGGCGCCGCTGGTGTTGATCCGGTTGATCATGTCGTCGAGCGTGTCGACCGTAGGGTCCACGGCAATAGAAACGCCATTGATGGTGAAAGAACCAGCGGTCGGAGCGGTTGCGAAGCCCGCATCGGCCAACGGAACGGCGCCGTTCACGCCTGCCGAGATCGCGTTGCCGGTTGCCCGCGTCCCGGTCGCAACCTGGAGCACGTTCACGGCGAAAGTCCCGGTAGCGGCGGAGGCGCTTGCCGAGGCAGTCACGCCGCTGCCGGTCACGTTCGTGGATTTCCCGGAAACGGAGAGAACTCCCGTCAGCCCCTGGAGCCGCGTGCGTAAGGAGATGAAGCGCGATTCGATGTCGGCGAGGGTTGCGGCGCGCGCTTCCGCGATTGCCTTGTTGGTATCGAGCCGCAAAAGGGGGATCTCCCGCACACGGGTGAGCTGCGCGATGACCGCCTCGGTATCGAAGGGAGCGAAGAAGCCGCCAATGCGAATGGGGTCTGTCATGTCAGCCGCTCCGTTCCACGAGCATGCCCGTTGTTCCGAACTCGTCGGACCCACCGCTGAGCATTGATGGGTCGAGCCGCAGGAGCAGTTGCCCCGTGCCCGAATCACGGAGCAGCACCGAGATGACACTCCCGTCCTCAGCCTGTTCGAGCTGGACCAACACAGTAGAAGGGTCCTGGTCGGGCAGCAGTTCCTCCACCACGCGCGCGATGCGATTCTGAGGGCGCGGTTGCTTGCGCGGCGAACCCTGGTTGCGCGACGAATCCCAGTCGAGGGGGCGAGGGCCAATGTGCACGGCGTCCACGCTGGTCAGCTTAAGGTCGGACATGACGGAACTCCTTCCGGCGTCTCCCTGATGATCGACGGGTTTGTCCCGATACTTGAGCGTTTTCGTAACAGCGCCGACGTGACGTATCGGTGGCAATGCAGAGGCGGCCGGTCAGTGGGATGACCGGCCGCCAGTGGGAGGAACTGCGTGGGGTGGCGCTACTGGAGCAGCGAGAGTGCTGCCTGCGGAGCGGTGTTGGCCTGCGACAGGACCGAAACGCCGGCCTGCTGGAGGATTTGCTGCGCCACGAGCTGGCTGGAAAGCTCGGCAATGTCGGCGTCACGGATGCGGGACTCAGCGGCGCTCAGGTTCTCAACGGTGATGCTGAGGCTCTTGATGACGGACTCCAGGCGGTTCTGGATGGCGCCAAGTTCACCGCGCTGGCTGCTGACGTTTTGCAGAGCTGCGTCGACGATGTCGATCAGTTCGCGCGACTGGACGATGGTGCTGACGTTGGTGTCGTCGGTGATCACGTCAGAGAGAAGCTGGCCCGCTCCGATACCGAGCTGGTCGGAATGCATGCGGCTGAACGAGACGGCCATGAAGTCGTCCGAGTTCGCTCCGATATGGAGGTTGGCGCCGACGCTCGGACCCGCGGGGTCAGTGCTGAGCGACAGGGCAGCCAGTGCGGTGAGTGCCGTGTCGGTGGCGGTGCCATCCGCAGTGGAACCGCTAAGCGTCACACTCACTCCAAGTGCGGCGAAGTTGAAGGTCGTGGAAGGCCCCGCTATGGCAGCGTCAGGCACATTGATAGTGACTGTGTCGGTGCCGTCGGTCAGTTCGAGGTCGTTCGTTCCGGCGTTGTACGAAAGGGTGAAGGACGTCCCCGGTGCCGCGTTCGCAACAGAGACCGACGCCACAGTGAGGGTTCCCGCGGCGGCGCCGGTAATCAGGGTGTCGCCCGCGCCCTGTGCGATTGGCGGCGCTCCAACGGAACCGTCAAGAAGCCGCTGGCTGTTGAACTGCGTGGCTACCGAGATGCGGTCGATTTCCTGGCGGAGCTGGTTGATCTCCTGGCCGATGGAAATGCGCTCCGGTCCGTTTTCGCCGTAGGTGCCGTTCGCGGCCTGGACGGCAAGTTCTCGCATGCGCTGGAGGATGGAGTGGACTTCGTCCATCGCGCCTTCAGCGGTCTGCACCATGGAGATGCCATCCTGCGCGTTGCGAATGGCCTGCGCGTTGCCACGGATCTGGGCGCGCATCTTTTCGCTAATGCCCAGGCCGGCCGCGTCGTCGGCTGCGCGGTTAATGCGATACCCCGAAGAGAGCTTCTCCAGGACCTTGCCCATCTTGATGCCCGTGACGTTCAGGTTGCGCTGCGCGTTGATGGCGGCGACGTTGGTTTGAATCTGCATGCCCATGGCAATTCCTCCAGTTTCAGCACCGCCGGGTTGGAACCGTTTCGGTGTTCACCGCCTTCGTGTGTGCGGTGAATTTGGTGATACTGCGGGTATCGACAGGTGGACATCGAGTGACAAGCCCCAAAACTGGGCAGCGTCGGGAAGATCAGGGAATCACCGGGGGGTCGGACTTCACAAACGCACAAAGGCCCCTCCCGAGCGGGAGGGGCCTTTGTGGTGTGGAAGCCGGCTAGGGCTAGCGGAGGAGGTTGATGGCGGCCTGGGGGGCGGCGTTCGCCTGGGAGAGAACGGAGATACCGGCCTGCTGCAGAATCTGCTGGCTGACCATGGCGCTGGAGAGTTCAGCGATGTCCGCATCGCGGATGCGGCTTTCAGCGGCGGAGAGGTTCTCGACGGTGACGCCGAGGCTGCGGACGGTGGATTCGAGGCGGTTCTGGACCGCACCAAGCTCACCGCGCTGGGCGTTGACGTCTTCAATGGCGCCGTCGAGTTCCTCCATAAGCGTTTCGGCCAGTGCGATGGTCGAGACGTTTTGGTCATCGGTGATGATCGCGTTCAGGTTGCTGCTGGCGCCAAGCTCGGTCGTCTGCATGTTGTTGAACGAGATGCTCAAGTTGTCTCCGCTGTTCGCGCCAATCTGCAGTTGGGCCGAACCGGATCCAGTGACGACGAAGGTATCGTTGGCGGCGGCCGTTACGTCGGTCACCAAGCCGGCTGCAGTTTTGCCAGCCGAGGTGGCTGCAAGTTCGATGGACACACCCAGGTTTGAGAAGTTCAGCGAACCAGTCTCGTTGGCCGCGATGGCATTGACGCTAATCGTCTGTGCCGAACCGTCCGCGCCGGTGAGGGTCAGGTCAGTGCCAGATCCGGTGAGGGTGTACGTCTGGGCCTTCGCGCCGGAAACACTCACCTTGGTGACGGCGGCGCCGCCGCCCGTAGTGTTCAACTGCACGCCAACTTCAAGTTCAGAAGCCGCATCAAGAGAGCCGCTGAGCGAGCCTGTGAGGAGGCTCTGCCCGTTGAACTTCGTCGTAGTAGCGAGACGGTCAATCTCGCTCTTGAGCTGCTGGATTTCCTGGCCGATGGAAGTGCGCTCTGCGCCGTTCTCCGCGTAGGTGCCGTTGGCGGCCTGGACCGACAGTTCGCGCATACGCTGGAGGATGGAGTGGACTTCGTCGAGCGCACCTTCAGCGGTCTGTACCATCGAGATGCCGTCCTGCGCGTTGCGGACTGCCTGCTGGTTGCCGCGGATCTGGGCGCGCATCTTTTCGCTAATGCCCAGGCCGGCGGCGTCGTCGGCGGCGCGGTTGATGCGATAGCCAGACGACAGCTTTTCGAGAACCTTGCCCATCTTGAGGCCCGTGACGGAGAGGTTCCGCTGAGCGTTGATGGCGGCGACGTTGGTCTGAATCTGCATTCCCATGTCGGAAACGTCCTTTCTTACGTGGCCGCCGCTTTGGCTGGCCACCCCGCCCGTCTTGGAGAGTTTTGAGCGGGCTTACGCCGTGTTTATCGAAGTGTGTTCGGTGACTCTGGGGAGACAGCAAGCGTACGGGTGGGGAACAAACGGTGGAGGATCTCTGCAAATGCGGGTTTCGGCGTCCCGATTCTCTTGACGAACGCAAAACGAGGGGCCACGCGATGCGTGACCCCTCGTGAGAGTCGCTCAGAACCCGCTGATGCTAGCGGAGGAAGTTCAGCAGGGTCATCCCATTGGTCCGACCGATAGCGCCCAGCGCAGCTTCCAGCGAAGCCTGGGTACCAGTCAGTTCGATGATGGCGCTCGCGAGGTCGATCTCCTCGATGTCCGACCGCAGCTCCTGGAGATTCACATCCGTAAGTTCGGAATGGCTCAGGGCCGTTTCGAAGCGATTGATGCGCGACCCGACTTCGGCGCGCGCGTTCAGCACGCGGTCGAGCGCGGCGTCGAACTGGCCAACGTATGCGCCAACGGTGGGGCCATCGACTCCACCTTCCATGTCGGCCTTTAGGGACAGCATCATCTCGAAGATGGCAGAGGCGTTTCCACCGTCGCCAAACGCGGCGGAGCCGGGCATATTCACCGCGGCTTCATCGTTGTGGGAAATGCGACGCATCCGGGCGCCGTCGTCGCCGTTGTAGACCACGGTGCCCGCCTGTACGTTCAGCGAATAGGCCGCCTGATCAGTTTGATGGCCGCTGAAGACGTAGGCGTCGCCAAACTTCGTGTTCGCCATTTGGCCAATCTGTTCGATGAGCTGACCCATCTCCAGGGCGATGGCGTTCCGTTGCGCCGGACTGAGCGTGTCGTTCGCAGCCTGGATGGTGAGTTCGCGACCCCGTTGCAGGGCCTGCGTTGCGCCATCGAGCGCTGATTCGGTGACGTTCATGAAGGCGAGGCCGCCTTCGATGTTGCGGCGCATCTGGCCTTCGAAGGCGATGTTCTTGCGGTGCTGAAGCGCTAGAGCGGATCCAGCGGGGTCGTCGCTGGCACGCTGAATCTTCTTGCCCGTGGCCAGTTGTTGCTGGATACGATCCATGCGCACCTGGGCGTCCGATATGTATCGCTGGTGGTTGACCAGCCGCTGTTGATTCGAAACTCGCATGGCAGTCCCTTTCCTAGCGTCCGACCACGCCCGTTCCGTTGATGAGCGTTTCCAGCATCTGGTCGATGGCTGTGATAACGCGGGCGGCGGCTTCGTAGGCGTGCTGCGCGGCGGCAAGGTTCGTCACCTCTTCGTCGATGTTCACGCCGGAGACCGACTGGCGAAGTGCCTCGAAGTGAGAATTCAGGTCCGCTGCTGACCGCGCCAGGCCATTCGCTCGCGAAACATCGGCGCCAAGGACGGTAACGATGTTCGCGTAGAAGTCATCAAAGGTCTGGCCGTTGAGCCCACCGAGGCCGTTGAGCTGGATGTTCGCGATCTGCAGTGCCACTGAGCCATCGCCGGGGGCCCCACTTCCCGAAGCCGCGACGAGACGTGGGGCGGCCGTGATTGCCGCGTTGATAGCGATGGTGGCCGCTGCTGAGGATCCCGGCGGTGTCGGGGCGAAGAAGTCGACGCCAGGATTGCCGTTCAAGTCGGTCCCGGCTGTGTGAGCTGCGTTTACGGAGGCGATGAGTTCGGTCGCGAAGGTGTCGAGCTTCGCGAGCAGATTGGGAATGTCCTGGTCGCGGGCATCGTAGAGGCCGCGAAGCTGGCCAGTGGTTGTCTCCACCGGCATCCCATCCTGGTCGAAGGTGAGGTACTGCATGCC
>CAZDZP010000176.1:0-5639 GCA_964509855.1 uncultured Anaerolineaceae bacterium
AACTGCGAGAGCGGGCCGTTATCGAGACCTTCCCGGAGCGGCTGCGATAGTCCGCGTTGCACGAGCACCCCGGTTCGGGCGGTATTGGCGTGTTTCGGTATGTTTTCGGCACACCCTGCGCGTCTGGAGACGCGCGGCTACAAAGGGCGCAGTGCGGCGTAGAATCGCGCGGCATGGCGACTACCTTTGTGGAAGAACCCGCGCGGCGGGTGCCGGTCATTGCGGAGACGGATGTGCTGGTGATTGGCGGCGGTAGCGCCGGGATGGCGGCCGCGGTCTCGGCGGCGCGCGGTGGGGCACGGGCGATGCTCGTCGAACGCTACGGTTCGCTGGGCGGACTGGCGACGAATGGGCTCATCATCCTGCTGCTCACGATGGACGACGGGCGCGGGCGGCAGGTGATCGCCGGGCTGTGCCAGGAGATGGTCGACCGGCTGGCGGCGCGCAACGCCTGCCTCTTCCCGCCCGCGGAAGAATGGGGCGTGGACGACCCGGCGCTCATCGAGAAGTACCGGCGCGTGGGGCTGGTGTGGGGCAGCGCGCCGCATGTCGTGCGCTACTCGGTCGCCTACGACCCGGAGGAGTTCAAGGTGGAGGCGGACCGCATGGTGATCGACGCGGGCGTGGACCTGCGCTTCCATCGATGGGCCGTGGGAGTGATTCGCGACGGAGATACGATTTCGCACGTGGTGTTCGAATCGAAGGCGGGGCGCGAGGCAATCGCCTGCCGGGCGGTCATCGACGCGACGGGAGACGCGGACATCGCCGTGCTGGCGGGCGAGCCGGTGGAAAAGGAACGCGTCCACCCGTGGCTGTGGTTTCGCACGGCCGGAGTCGACCGCGAGTCGGCCGAGGCCTCGCCGGAGCGGCGGACCTACTACAAGACGGTCGATTCGCATGGCTACCTGCACCCGTGGGGCGCGGCGGAACGCATCGGGCGGGACATCGACCCCACCAACCCGGACGACCTGGCCTACGCGGAAGTGGAGTGCCGGCGCCTGGTGCGCGAAGAGCTGGACCGTCTGCGGGGCAAGGCGCCTGGATTCGAACACGCCTACATCGCGCAGTTCGCGAACACGCTTGGCATCACCGAATCGCGGCGGCTGGTGGGCCGCTACAAACTGAGCCGGGAAGACATGGACCAGCCGCCCTTCGAAGACACCATCGCCGTGACGGGGAACTGGACGAAGTACGGCGCGGTGTACCACATTCCCTTTCGGTCGCTCACCGCGCAAAGCACGCCGAACCTGCTGGTGGCGGGGCGCTGCATTTCCAGCGACCACCGCGCGCACCATTCGACGAAGGAAATCCCACCATGTTTCGCGACCGGCGAAGCGGCCGGGAAGGCGGCGGCGCTGGCGTTGCAGCATGGCGTCGCGCCGGTGGATGTGGACGTCGCGAGCTTGCGCGAGGCGTTGGTGAGGGCTGGGGCGATTTTGGGGGTAGCGTGGGTTGGGACGATGGTTGGAGGCGGCTTAGGAATCTCCGCGCCAGGTCGAAGCGCATTCCGCAGGTCCGGCATTGAATAACGCTTCAAGGCGCTCGATGGTCTCGCTGCTCGCGTGGTCTTCCGCGTACCAGTCCAGCAATTCGGTCTCGAACCAATCGTCCCTGTCGAGTTCGGCCACCCGCGCGTACGATTCCGCAAGAGCATCCAACAAGGCTCCATGTGCCTTCGCGAAGTCCGCAGGGGGCACAGCGACCGCGAGTTCGTTGTGCCATGTCCGAAGCAAACCGGACAGGCGTGCTTTCATCTCGGCTTCGTCAATCAGGAACACTGCTTCGAGAATCGCGTCGATCGCTTTTTCTGTGGACCGGCAAACAGCCTCGACGTAGGCGTCATCGACCTCTTCGGACGACAGTTGTACTTGCGAATCGGGCGACTGCGTCGGAACTAGCCCGGGTTCCTCCGTGGTTTTGGCAGCGCGTGAGACCTCCGATTCGTCGGGCACAACAACGTCAATCGGCACGCCGTAGTCAACGAAATCCATGACCATCGTATAGGTAACCCCGCTGGCAAACTCGCGGAGACCCCACTCGTCGATAACGACGGAGCTCTGGAGGCGTAAGGGGCGCCCAGCATCATCGACCCAGAGATCGAGTACCTGCTCCATCGGGACGTCCTCCATAGGCGGTACTGTCATGCGGTAGGTACGTGCGTCGATTCCACGAAGCTCGTTTGAACCCAGGTCTTCGACATCACCACCGAGTTCCCGAAAGGAGTCGAACAGCGACTCAACGTCGGCCATGTTATCCATTGTCTCCGAGCAATCGACGTTCCTCACCCACAGAGCACCCGATGGGGGCCGCATACGCGAGTAGCAATCGGTGCCATCCCTCACTGACTCGAATACGAATGGACCGGCCTCCGCAAACGACTGACTGCGATTGTTCGCCGTGTCAGAGTCGATGTGTCCGTGCATCCCCTCGAAAAGCATGATCTCCCACAGCACCAGATAGAGAGCAACAGAATCGGTTTCATCGAGATCGTCCAGCTCTCCCCGGGCGTCCGCTTCTCGTAGCTCGCGTTCGAGCTCTTCACGATCGTAGCCAGGCTCTTCCAGTTCGACTCCTTCGATCCTCATCGTCCATTCAACCCGAAAGGTCCCGGCGGCTTCGGCCTGCTGCGGCGCCGCGCGCACGACGTCAATTGCAAGAAGGCTGCCGGCAACGTTGCCGCCGCTGCCGGCGGAGCACGCGGCGGCACTCAGACCGGCGATCGTGAGTGCCAGCAAAGCGCCTAGCGGCATGTACCTCGTCGTGAGTCTGTTCATCGCAAGCCCCCCATCGCACCAGTCGGTCACCTAACTACTTTCGACAATTAGTGTTTGTGCCGAAACGACTTGCCTGTGGACGTTTCGTGACAGCGGACCGGCCTGCCGCCGGGGATGGCGACGGGAATTCCCCGCCACCGCGGTGGGTCGCAGCTGCGGGGGCGGGCACGAGAAAGAGGAACGTCCGGGCATTACCCAGCGCTCCATCGGAGCGCGGCTACGGGGGGGCGATTCTGGTCTAGTGGACTCGCTACTCCGCCGGGAGTTGGTACACGGAGACGTGGGAGGGCGAGTCCGCCGTGAACGGGGCACCCGACCAATCGGCCGTCCTGCTTTCGAGTTCGAACCCGGCGAGCTGAGCCATGAGGTCGAGTTCCGCCGGCCAGATGTAGCGGTGTGGGCTGCGGAACAACTGCGCCTGCCGGCCCTCGCCGAAGCGGAAGTGGTGCGAAACGACATGCTGGGTCAGCACATCGTAGGTGTCGAGCAGGATGTACCCGGGCTCCCCGCGGCCGACGGTACCCTGCTTGCCCGGTGCCAACGCACGCAACTCGGGCACCCACAGTTCGATGACGAAGCGGCCGCCCGGGGCGAGGTGCCACGCCGCATTGCGGAAGCAGGCGACCTGCTCGGCCTGCGTCATCAGGTTCGAAATGGTGTTGAAGACGAGGTACACCAGGGCGAACTTGCCCGGTGCGGTCGCCGTGGCCATATTGCCCATGACGACGGGAATCGTGGCGTCGTCGACCTTCGTCCGGAGTTGTTCGACCATCGGCTTGGAGAGTTCGATGCCCGTGACCGGAACTCCTCGCTGGCGCAGCGGAATCGCCACCCGGCCAGTTCCGATTGCGAACTCAAGCGCAGGACCATCGCCGGCGAGCTCGCACAACCGGTCGACAGCCGGGCCGAGCACCTCGGGTGCGAACATGCCGGTGCCCGGGGTGTCGTAGTTCTGCGCGGCTGTTGCGTCCCAGATCTCGTCCTGACTCATCGCAGCCAATCGTGCCGATGACGCCCTGGCCCGTCAATCGGTGCCTCAACCAATACGCGCAATCCCCCAACGCAACCAACGTGTCGACAGCCCTCCCCGTAGCTGCGACCCACCGCGGTCGCGGAGCATGCCTCCGACGTCCCGAAAATCGCCACCCAAGTTTCCCCCTGCTGTGCGGGGAAACTTGGGTGCGGTGACCGGATCGCACGTGGCACACCCTGCGCACGTGGGCGTGCGCGGCTTCAGAGCCGGGCACCGGTCAGGCGAGGGTAGTTGCGTCACAGGGCTATGGCAGTTGTGGTCGGTTGGGATGCAGGCTCGCGATATGAAGGTGCCTCGATGGCCCGGCCGCGTGCGAGCAGACGCCCGGTTTCGCGACAATTGGCGTGGAGGCGGGGCCCGCGAACGGATGTCACCAATACCCGTTCCCATCCGCTCACATCCGCTCATCGCCGGGAATTTTTCCAGTTTCGCCCGCGACAGAATGGCGACAGAACGCTTCCCGTTCGATCAGTGACCGTGCCTGCGGATGGACGGCGAAGGGCGATTCCCCGGACCGCGGTGAGTCGCAGCTGCGGGGAGCGGGCGATGGAGGCTGCGGAAGGGGACGTCGTTTGCTTACCCAGCGCTCCATCGGAGCGCGGCTACTGGGCGCGGAGGCAAGGGTGGGTGTGATTCGGTATGCTCTGGGGCGTGCCAGCGCCCGCCCCGGTGACACTGAGTGAGGATGACGCGGACCTGCTTGCGCGATTGCGCGGGCGGGACGAGGCTGCGTTCGTCGCGCTCATCGACCAATACCAGGCGCCGTTGGTGCGCTTCCTGCGCGGCTATCTGCCGACGGCGGACCTTGCCGAGGACGTGGCGCAGGAGACGTGGCTGCAGTTCCTGCAGGGGATCGACCGCTTCCAGGGGCGCTCGGCGTTGAAGACGTGGATCTTCCGCATCGGGGCCAACCGCGCGCTGACGCGGATGCGCAAGGAAAAGCGCAGCGTGAGCTTCAGCGACCTGACCGCGCGGGCGATGGAAGACGACGAGGGCGATATCGAACGTTTGCTCCCGGCGGCGTTCTCCCCGGATTCGGGCATGTGGACATCCGCCCCGGCCCGCTGGGACGATGACCCGGAGCAACGGTTGCTTTCGGATGAAACGTTCGCACTCGTCCGGGAGACCATAGAACAGTTACCCGCCATGCAAGCAGCCGTCATCACCCTTCGCGATATCGAAAACTGGACCTCTACGGAGGTGCGCGAAGCGTTGGAATTGAGCGAGGCGAACCAGCGCGTGCTGCTGCACCGGGCACGTACAAGGGTACGGAAGGCGCTCGAAGGGCACCTCGAAGCCGGGGAAGGGGGACGCTCATGACACTCGCGGGCGACAACCCCGGGATGATGAAGAAGGGCCTGATGTGCCCCGACATCATCCGCCTGGTCACGGACTACTTCGAAAACGCGCTTGATGCGATGCAGCGCGAGCTGTTCGAACTCCACATCTCGCAGTGCGACGGGTGTACGGGATTCCTGGCGCAGATGCGCGCGACGATCGCCGTCACGGGTCGGCTCACCGAGCGCGACATTCCGCCTGGCGGCCGCGACGCGCTGCTGGACGCGTTCCGCACCTGGAGCGTGGAGCCACCTGCGAAACCGGGCCTGCTAGGACGCCTGCGTCAGTTCTTCCAGCGTTAGGCGCGTGACGCGCTGCTTTCGCGCCAGGAGCGAGGCGAGGTCGCCATCGGCCTGGGCGCGCTTGAGCTGGCCGAAGGTGTAGTCCTTGCCGGGGATGGGAATGTCGTGGGGGTCGTCTTCCAGCACCTGGAGGAAGATGCCGCTATTCGCCCCTCCTTTGTGCAGCTGTCCTGTGGAATGCAGGAAGCGCGG
>CAZDZP010000177.1:0-5602 GCA_964509855.1 uncultured Anaerolineaceae bacterium
GGCTGGGGCCAGACTTACCTTGAATCACTGAGGAACGCGCATGCTCACGAATGAAACGACCGAACTCCTGAAGGAGGTCGCGCACGCGCGCGGCCCGCTGCTCATCGCAACTGACCTCGACGGCACCCTCGCGCCCATCGTTGAAGACGCGGCCGCTGCGCACGTGCCGGAGGCTGCTCTTGCCGTGCTGGACCGGCTGTCGAACGCCGCGAAAGTTGCGGTGATCACCGGCCGTGACCTCAACACCGCACGGCGCATGGTGCCCTGCGAAGGCGTCACCATCATCGGTAGCCATGGCCTGGAGTCATCCTTCGACTCGACGCTGCTCCCGGCCGTCGACCGTACGAAGCTTGCCCCGGCGCTCGAAGCCGTGGAGCAACAGGTGATCTCCGAAGTCCCGGCCGCCTTCCTTTATATCGAGCGCAAGGCCATTTCCACCGCCTTCCACTACCGCACTGCCCCCCAGCTCGAAGAGCCACTGCGCAAGTCCCTCGCCCGCCTCCCGGGAGGGCTGCGAATCCGCGAAGGCCGCATGGTGCTGGAAGTCGTCCCCGATGCGAACGGCGGGAAGGACCGCGCCCTCACCGCGCTGGCAGGCTACTTCAAAGCACACTCGATCGTCGTGATGGGCGATGACCTCACCGACGTCGCCATGTTCAAGGCCGCCGCCGCTGAGCGCGAAAAGGGCCGCACGGTCCTCATCTGTGGCGTTGCGGGCGGAACCGAAACCCCGCCCGGCATCGTCGAACACTCGGACGTGATGCTGGTTTCCACCGAAGCCGCCCGCGAAGCCCTGGAAGTCATCGCGAGGTCGCTCGGCGCATAGCGATTGCCGGGAAAACGGGGACCTCGCCAAAAGCCTAAGCTGGAAGCATGTATGACTGGCTCCCCTGGAGACGACCCCGCCGGCTTCCGCCCGGCGCTTCGCGGCCGAAGGTAGTCGTCATCGGCGCTGGCTTCGGCGGGCTGCAGGTGGCGCGAAAACTGGCCCGCCAGCCCGTGGACGTGACCCTGCTCGACCGCAACAACTATCACCTCTTCACGCCGCTGCTCTACCAGGTGGCCAGTTCGCTCCTGAATCCGAGCGACATCGCCCAGCCGGTGCGGGCAATCGTCCGCGGTGCGCCGAATGTGCGCTTCCAGCAGGCCACCGTCACAGCCGTGGACTTCGCCGCCAAGCACGTGCACACAGCTGAGGGCCGAACAATCCCCTACGACAACCTCGTCATCGCCGTTGGCAGCACGACGAACTACTTCGGCATCGAATCGGTCGCTAGTTCAGCGCTGGGCCTCAAGGACCTTCCCGAAGCGCTCGAACTGCGCAACCACGTTCTCGGCTGCCTTGAGCGCGCCTCCAGCACCACGGACGCCGCCGAACGCACGCGCCTTCTCACCTTCCTCGTCGTTGGTGGCGGACCAACGGGCGTGGAGTACGCCGGCGCGCTGAACGAGCTCGTCCGGCTCGTGGTCCCAAGCGAATACCCGGAACTTTCGAGGTCGCAAGTGCGCATCCTTCTCGTGGAAGCGCTGCCATCGCTGCTCAACACGTTCCCCGGAAAGCTCGGTACATCCGCGCGCAAAACACTGGAAGAACGCGGCATCGAGGTTCGAACCTCGACGCGCGTGCTGGGCGTGGCGGATGGCCTGGTGTCCCTCTCCGGAGAGGACCCCATCCCCAGCGAGACCATCGTCTGGGCGGCCGGCGTGAAGCCGGAGTCGCTTGCGGGCACGATCGACGTGCCCCGCAGCCGCAGTGGAAGGATCGAGGTGAACGACTACCTTGCCGTGAACGGCATCGAAGAGGTGTTCGCCATCGGCGACGCCGCCTCCTTCGTGCAAAACGGCAAGGAAGTGCCGATGCTCTCGTCACCCGCGATGCAGGCCGGGCGACTGGTGGCTGCCAACATCCTGCGGCAACTGCACGGCGAAGCTCCCAAGCGCTTCCGCTACCGGGACAAGGGCTCCATGGCAACGATCGGGCGAAACGCCGCCGTCGCTTCGGTTGGCAAGCTTCGCCTGCAGGGCTTCCTCGGCTGGTTGGCGTGGTTGGTCGTGCACCTGTACTTCCTCATCGGTTTCCGCAATCGCGTGACGGTGCTCATTGGCTGGGCGTGGAACTACGTGCGCTTCGACCGGCCGGTCCGCATCATTGCGCGCGCCCGCGGCAGGGGTGATGGCCCCGGCGATCGACGTCCGAACGACCCTTGAATTCGAGTCCCCGTTTCTGCTTCGATCACTGCTGAGAAGCTTTCGTGCGATCACCTGTTCCGGGGCGCCTCCCGGACGACGAAAGGAAGGAGCCATGACTTCAGAAGCACAAGTCCCGTCGGCCGCCCAGCGCGGCGCCATGGAAGCGGCCAGCGCAAGCCGCAACGCACTCGTCGAAGCGCAACACCACGTTCTCAAGGCTCTCGGCCGCCCGCACCCCGGTCGCGAACGCAGGTGGGCCATGCATGTTTCCGAAGAGCTGAGAGCGGCCGAACAAGCCCTATCGAAGTACCGCAACGAAGTCGAAGCCGACGAAGGGCTCTACGCCGAGATCCAGCGTGACGCCCCGTTGCTGCTGCCCCGCATTCGCCAGATGAAGAACCAGTTGCACCGCATCGCGCAGGAAGGCGACCACCTCCAGGAAGAGCTTGCCCGGGTAGTCGAAGGCGACCTCCACCCGCTCGGCTCCATTCGCTATGAGGCCGAACGCATGCTCCTCGGGCTGCGCGATCTGCTGGCGCGCGAAGGCGACCTGCTCCTGGAGCGCTTCAACGAGCCCGCCGCACAGGACTGATCCGCGCGGCCCGACGTACTCGCAGGTGAAGCCCGCTTTCGCAACGGCCCCCCGCAACGGCCCCCCGTCGTAACGCTACACTGTGTGTACACGTTGCAGACCCGACGAGAAGGAGGCGCCCATGCGCTGGTTAATGGGAAACAAGATGAAGCTGGTGTCGCCCGAAGAGGCTTTGCCCGGTCGCGAACGGCCGATCTACGGCGTGCCCTCGCGCCACGAAGTGCTCGGCACGCCGCTCAAGCCGCCCTTCCCCGACGGTATCGAAACCGCCATCTTCGCCCTCGGCTGCTTCTGGGGCGCCGAGCGGCTCTACTGGAAACTGCCCGGCGTCTATTCGACGGCGGTCGGCTACATCGCTGGCTACACCCCGAACCCAACCTACGACGAAGTCTGTTCCGGCCGCACCGGCCACACAGAGGCCGTGTTCGTCGCCTACGACCCGGCGAAGGTCTCCTATGCGCAGCTGTTGAAGGTCTTCTTCGAAGAGCACAACCCCACCCAGGGAATGCGGCAGGGCAATGACATCGGCACCCAGTACCGCAGTGGCATCTACTACACGAACGATGCGCAAAAGGAAGTGGCGAAGGCCGCCTACCAGGCCTACCAGTCAGAGCTCGCAAAGGCCGGCCTCGGCGAAATCACAAGCGAGCTCGCCCCCGCCGGCGAGTTCTACTGGGCCGAGGACTACCACCAGCAGTACCTCCACAAAGTCCCGAACGGCTACTGCGGCCTCCAGGGCACTGGCGTCCCCTGCTCCATCCCCGTCGAGGTCTAACCGACCCACTCCCATCCTTGTAGCTGCGCTCACACAGAACGCGGGGTGAGACCTGTGTGTTCCGGCGTACGATGCGGGTCATGACGGGCCTAACCGAACGTGTAGCCAACCACCTCGGACTGACTGTCCAGTTCCGGTTCGGTGGCGGCGAGTTCGGCGCCACCCTCGTTCGACGGCACAACTCCGATTTCGTCCTCAAAGTGTTTGACTTGCCGGGGTGGCTGCCCGTGGTCACACAGGGTACGGACATCGCGAATCGGCTGCGATCGACGGGCTACCCGGCACCGGAGTACGTGGGGGCTGGCACGTTTGAGGAAAGTACGTGGACGCTGCAGCGCGTACTCCCGGGCCGCGTGCCTGGTGAGATGACGACGGCGCACGCCGAAGCCTTGCTCGGGCTGGCGGAACGCCATGCTGGCTTCGCCGAGGAGGCGTTCGATTGGCAGTCAGCGGCCCTCCGCCAGACCCGGCGTTCGTTAGACATCGCACGTTCCGTCGCACCGGAGTTGGTCGCGGAACTGGAGCAGGCAGTTGAGCGCGCCGACGGAATCGAGCTTCGTCGAGGCGATGTGGTCCATTCCGACTTCCACCATCGCAACTTTCTCGCCGAAGGTGACCGTGTGACCGCTGTGTTCGATTGGGAGATAGCGAGCCCGGGAGATTGGCGCTTCGACGTAGTCACCCTCGCGTTTTGGCTTTCCATGGTGCCGGCGAGCGCGTCCGAGGAAGCGAGGAGCCTTGTTCGAAGCAAGGCGGAGTCGTTGTGCGACCCTGGCACGCTGGCTTTCATGGCCGCGGCACTTGCGGCGCGCCAACTCGACTTCTACATCCGCCGCCGTCCCGAGCGCGTGCCGGGATTCCAGGCAGCCCTTGAACGCACGGTCGCCCCTTGGTGGCGCCACGCCCTGTAGTTTTCGCGCTCCACCACCCCTGTCACATTTTCCCCTGCTCGCCCGTCTCACCTGCAAAAGGCACAGGGAGTGAGCCATGCAGACAGACAACCAGCGGGTGGCAATCGTCGGCGGAGGTATCAGCGGGCTGGCGGCGGCCATTGGCGTTGCCGCCACGGGAACCCGCGTCACGGTCTTCGAGCGCGCCGAAAGCGCCGGTGGACGCGCGCAGAGCTACGAGCGAGCGGGCTACACGCTCAACCTCGGCCCGCATGCGCTTTACGCCGCGGCGGAAAAGGAACTCAACGCACTCGGCGTGCAGGTCGAAGGCGGCGTTCCGCAAACCAATGGCTACGCCATCATGGATGGCCGCACCCACACGCTCCCTTCCGGCGCGCGTACCCTGTTCACCAGTTCGCTCTTCCGGGGTTTCGCGAAGGCCAAGGCCGCGCGAGTGCTAACAGTGGCGAGCTCCACCGACCCGGCAACGGTGCGCGGCATCACCCTTGGGCAATGGCTCGACCGCGTGGCCGGGACGGGCAGGCCGCGCGAGGCGGTGGAAGCCTACTTCCGGCTCGCCTGCTACGCGAACGCACCGGGCTACCTGGACGCGAGCGTTGCCCTTCGCCAGTTCCAGGGCGGGCGAGCGGGGGTGAAGTACATCGACGGAGGCTGGAGCTCGATGGTGGCGGCGCTACGGAGACGCGCCCTCGCCCTCGGCGTCGAGATCCAGACCGGCGCCCGCGTCGCGAGCGTACGTCCGGTCGATGGCGGCGTGCTCCTGGGCTTCGCGGATGGCGCCACATTTGAAGCGGGAGCGGCCGTCCTCGCAGTGTCGCCAGCCGAAGCTGCCGAACTCCTGGGCGATGCCGCCCCGCGCGAGACGCGAGCGCGCCTGAAGAACGTGGTCCCCGCGCGAGCGGCAGTGCTGGACGTGGGCCTTTCGAGCCTCCCCGACCCGCACGGCACCTTCGCGCTGGGTATCGACCAGCCGCTGTACCTGCAAACCCATTCGCTCTACGCGAAGCTCGCGCCCGAGGGTGGCGTGCTGGTGAGCGCGGCGATGTACCTCCCGGTGGAAAACGCACCCGGACCCACGGAAGCCCGCCGCACGCTGGAAGGACTGCTTGACCTCGCCCAGTCTGGGTGGCGAGA
>CAZDZP010000178.1:0-5544 GCA_964509855.1 uncultured Anaerolineaceae bacterium
ACTGCTTGCCAACCATGAAGCCGGTGATGTTCTGCAGGAAGACCAGCGGCACCTTTCGCTGTCCGCATAGCTGGACGAAGTGCGCACCCTTCTCGGCGCTTTCGCCGAAGAGGATGCCGTTGTTCGCGACGATGCCGATGGGGTAGCCGTGAAGCCGCGCGAATCCACAGACGAGCGTTTCGCCGTAGCGGGCCTTGAACTCCTGGAAACGGGAGCCGTCGACGAGGCGAGCAATGACCTCGCGCACATCGTAGGAATGACGGGAGTCGGGCGAGACGATTCCGAACAGGTCCGTGGGTTCGTGGGCGGGCTCTTCGACTTCGGCGAGGTCCCAGGGGATTGCCTGGCGGGTGGGAATCGAAGCGATGACGCTGCGGACGATTTCGAGCGCGTGGCCGTCGTTCTCGGCGAGGTGGTCGGCGACACCGGAGATGCGCGTGTGGACATCGGCGCCGCCGAGTTCCTCGGCGGTGGTCGTTTCACCGGTGGCAGCTTTCACCAGCGGCGGGCCGCCGAGGAAGATGGTGCCGGTGCCGCGCACGATGACGGCCTCGTCGCTCATGGCGGGGACGTAGGCGCCACCAGCGGTGCAGGAGCCCATGACGGCGGCTACCTGGTAGATGCCCTTCGCGCTCATGCGGGCCTGGTTGTAGAAAATGCGCCCGAAGTGGTCGCGGTCCGGGAAGACGTCGTGTTGCAGCGGGAGGAAAGCGCCGCCCGAATCGACGAGGTAGATGCAGGGCAGGTGGTTCTGCTCGGCTATCTCCTGCGCGCGAAGGTGCTTCTTCACCGTGACGGGGTAGTAGGTACCGCCCTTCACCGTCGCGTCGTTGGCGACGATGACGCACTCCCGTCCGGCAACGTGGCCGACCCCAGTGATGATCCCGGCGGACGGAACCTCGTCGCTGTAGACCTCATGGGCGGCGAGCGGGCTCAGTTCGAGGAACGTGGTGGCGGGGTCGACGAGGCGCTGGATACGCTCGCGGGCAAGGAGCTTCCCCCGTTCGCGGTGGCGGGTCACGGATGCTTCGCCGCCACCAGCCGCAACACGCTCCAGGCGGGCGCGCAGATCCAGAACGAGGGCGGTGTTGGCTTCGCGATTCGACTTGAAAAGGGGGTCGCGCAGATCGACGCGCGTGGGGAGCTCGGGCATGGCGGATTCGAACATGGCAGGAAGCGTAACGGCAGGCGGTGGCTACCGCATCAAGCGAAGAAGACGCCCACGATGGCCAGGAGCGCGCTGATGATGAGAATCGCGTACACGAAGACACGGAAGCGGGCTTCGTTGATGTGCGGATAGATGTAGCTCCCGCCGAAGAGCCCGGCAGCAAGGGCGGGTATGCCGGGGAGCATTTCGATACCGATTTTGCCCGTGAGCTGGCCCGAGGCGGCGAACATGATGACCGAGACCGTACCGCTCATGGCGAAGTAGGCCGTGAGCGTCGCACGAAATCGTTGCGAAACGACGCGCCGACCCTGCAGATAGATGACCACCGGCGGGCCCGACATGCTGGTGCTGGTGCGAAGGACGCCGGACACAACGCCGACTGCGACATCGCCGGGGAGACCACCCTTGTCCACCCGCAGCCCGCGCATCAGGAGCAAAGTGAACACCAGGACGGCGATGGCGATGATGAGTTGAAGGAGTACCGGGCTCGCCACCACAAGCACGAGCAGCCCGAGCGGCATACCTACGACTGAGCCAAGGAACAGCGTTGTCGCCATGCGCCACTCCACGTCCGCGTGTTGGCGAAGGAGCAGGCCGAGACTGAGGGCGGTGGCGAGCACGTTGGAAACGATCACGGCGTCCTTCGGGCCTAACACCAGCACCAGCGGTGGAACAATCAGAAGCCCGAAACCGAGGCCACTGATCGACTGGATCAGCGCCGCCGCAGCAGCGAGGAGAAAGATGAGCGTGGCGGTGACGGGATCCACCGTCCCGTTCTACGGTCCCGGCAGCGTAGGCGCATTTGGCGGGCTCAGTGGCGCGGCGACCGGCGGAAGATGCCGAGCGCGAAACCGAGTTGTTCTAGCACGTAGATCAGCATGACGGCGTAGACGGCCATGACGATCCAGTCGTTGCCGAGTAGGGCCATCGTAGCGCCGGTTGCGCCAGCGCTCAGGAAAACCACCCACGCGATGGTTCGCAGCGGCACCAATTTGAAGACAAGGGCGAGCAGAAAAGCCGTGCTGGCAATCAGCCCGGCCCAGTCGTTCTTCCAGAGTTCGGTGGCAAAGAGAATCACACCGATGGCCAACCAGATTGGTTCGCGGGGCTTTTTGAACACCCCGATAGTGTGGCACCCCGATACGTTCGGACAAGAACGCAGCCCTTCGGTATGGTGACTCGCATGGAAGTAGCGAACGAATTCATAGTCCGTGGCATCGTGGTCGGCGTGTTCCAGGAGAACTGCTGGATCATCGGCAACCGCCGCACCAACGAAGCCATCTGTATCGACCCCGGCGACCAGCCCGACGAAATCCTCGCGCTTGCCCGCGACATGGGGGTGACCATCAAATACATCGCGAACTCGCACGCGCACGTGGACCATATCCTTGGCGTGGCCGGCATTCATTCGGCGACGGGCGCGAAGTTCCTGCTGCACGAAAGTGACCTCGAACTGCTGCGGAACGGCTGGAAAGGCGCCGCGGAACGGATGGGCATCGAAGTGAAGCAAGGTCCTCCCGACCCGGATGGCTACGTCCTGGACGGCGACATCGTGGAGGTGGACGGCGTGCGCCTACAGGTGCTGACCACTCCCGGCCACACGCCCGGCAGCGTCAGTTACTACACCGAGGGGATGTTGTTCAGCGGCGACACGCTGTTTCGCGGCTCGATTGGCCGTACCGACCTTCCCGGCGGGAGCTACGAGCAGGAGATGGAGAGCATCTGCACGAAGCTGCTCACGCTGCCCGAAGAAACGATCGTCCTGCCGGGGCACATGGAACAGACCTCCGTCGAATTTGAAAAGCAACGGAACCCCTTCGTGTTGCAGTGGCTGCAAGAGCGAGAGGCCCGAAACGGCTGACCCGGGCGGGTACGGCGCATAGCTGAAGAGGGTGCACAATTCGGGGCACAGGTCGCCGCAACGCAGTGCTCCATAGCCTTTGGCCAACAGCGGCTTAGCCCGAAAGGAACTCCCCTTGGCTTCCATGACTCCCCAACAGCGAGACGATTTCCTGCGGGAAACACGCATCGCCAAACTTGTAACGCTGCGTGACGACGGCAGCCCAACCGTGAACCCGGTGTGGTTCGAATGGGACGGGAAGAGTGCGCGACTGTTCACTTCGCGCGGGACGGGGAAGGTGAAGCGCATCGCGGCCAACCCG
This sequence comes from uncultured Anaerolineaceae bacterium, assembly GCA_964509855.1. Lineage (GTDB taxonomy): Bacteria > Chloroflexota > Dehalococcoidia > Tepidiformales > Tepidiformaceae > CAZDZP01. The sequence goes on from CAZDZP010000178.1 coordinate 3,331, forward strand.
AAGGTCGCATTGAGCGTTGAAACCGGCGTTGGCGAGCCCGAAGCATGGGTCTCGCTGGAAGGCGAAGCGGTTGTCCTCAACGAAGGTGGCAAGGAACTCGCGCGCCGGCTCATCGAGCGCTACTACGATGATGCGAAGATCGCTGCGACCTGGCCTTCGTGGGAGGCAGGGGCGTCCAACTTCGTCGTCGTCGAACTCACGCCGTCGCGTATCGTTTCGTCCGTCTAGGAGTGCCCTGATGACCGTACAAGTTGGGTTCTACGGCGCTGCGGGCACCGTTACCGGTTCGAAGACGCTCGTGACGGCCGGCCATTCTTCGGTACTCATCGACTGCGGGCTGTTCCAGGGTCTCAAGGAATTCCGGCTCAAGAACTGGGAAGAGCAGGACTTCGGCGGCAAGCGCATCGATGCGGTCGTGCTCACGCATGCGCACCTCGACCACACCGGCTACTTGCCGAGGCTCGTGCGGGAGGGCTTCCGGGGGCCGATCTATTGCACACCGGCGACCGCGGCGCTCACGCAGATCATCCTGTACGACTCGGCCAAAATCCAGGAAGAGGACGCCGAGTACGCCAACCGCAAGGGCTACAGCAAGCACAAGCCCGCGCTGCCGCTCTACACGACGCAGGATGTGGAAAAGACCTTGCGGTTCATGCGTCCGGTTCACCAGGGGAAATGGGTGGACGCGGCGAAGGGAATCCGCCTTCGCCTGCACAACTCGGGCCACATTCTCGGCTCGGCGTTCGTGGAGTTGGAATGTGAGGACGGAAGCGCCAAAAAGACGCTCGTCTTCAGCGGTGACCTTGGGCGCTTCGACGCGCCGCTGCACCCGGACCCCGAACCGCTGGTCGACTGCGATGCGCTCGTTTTGGAGGCGACATACGGGGACCGCACGCATGAGCACCGGCCGATCGCCGACCAGATGAAGGAGATGTTCGCGCCCGTTATCGCGCGAGGGGGAACGATTCTCATACCTTCTTTCGCCGTGGCGCGTGCACAAATCGTGACGCTCATCCTGCGGGAACTCTTCGGGAGCGGCGGGCTACGGGAAGTGCCGATTCACGTCGATTCGCCCATGGCATCGAACGTCACGCGGATCTACAACCGCTACATCGACACGAAATACCTCGACCCGGATATCCACGAGACGGACGAGGGCTGGCTGTTTCCAAACAATGTGCGGTTCCACCGAACCGTGCAGGAGTCGAAGGAACTCAATTCGTTACCGGGACCGCGCATCATCGTTTCCGCCAGCGGAATGCTTGCGGGCGGCCGCGTACTCCACCACTTGCAGCGCCTCGCCGGGGATTCGAAGAACCTCATTGCCCTCGCCGGCTACCAGGCTGTGGGCACACGCGGCCGCGACCTGCTGGAGGGTAAGCGGTCCCTCAAGATGTACGGCAAGTTCATCGATGTGAAGGCGCAGGTGGACGTGATTGGCGGGCTTTCAGCACATGCCGACGCCGACCAACTTGTCCAGTGGATTGAATCGGCGCACGAACCCCCCGGGCTGGTACTGCTCAACCATGCGGAGCCGGATGCGGCGGAGGCGTTTGCCAATCGACTCCGCGATGAGGAGCACATTCCCACCCGTGTCCCGGCGATGGGCGAGGTGATCCAACTGGGCTGACGCCCCGGGGCGGGCAATGGGTGACCTCTCCCTCACGCGAAGGGGGGACGCCCAGCGCTACTGGCAGCCCTAGGCTTGTTCCCAACAGCAAGCAGGAGCGCGAGCGGCTTGCCGTGGAGGAACCCGATGTCTCAAGCAACCGCGATGCAGACCAGGCAAACTTCGACAATGCTGCGGTGGGCGCGAATCAGCCCCCGGGGCGCCACCATCGATGTCCTGCCGGCGCGAACCCCAGAGGATTGGGGTGCCGCGCGTTGCCTTGTGGACGGGCTCCTGGGCTTCATCGCCGAGAACGTGAACGCTCCGTTGAAGGAAGTCCGGAAAGGCGCCGAGGCGGAATTGCGGCACATGGACCGGTTCTACGCAGCGCCAAACGGCATGTTCCTCCTGGGCAGAGTCCAGGGAATCTATGCCGGTTCGACAGCGGTACACAGGATGTCGGAATCGACGGTTGAACTGAAGCGAGTGTTCGTGCACCCCGAGGCGCGTGGTTACGGGCTGGCCCCGCTCATGCTTCGCGCGGCGATTGATGTCGCGCGCGAGATGAAAGCTGAAGCGATGCGGTTGGAGACCTCTCGCATCTT